>NZ_FRCW01000012.1 GCF_900143055.1 Fibrobacter sp. UWR3
AAAAGCAAATTTTTCCCATAAAAGAAAAATTTGCTACAACGCCTTATAAATCAAAGGGTTACGAGAAATTTAGGTACCCAAATGTCATATAGGCCGAATTTCGGTTACGAGTATAAGGCGACCCGTTATGAAGGCATGACGATTGAAGGTGACGGCATTTCGCTCGACGCAGATACCAAGATTGGCGGATGTATCGCTCCGAATCTCGCTTTACATGCGACCATTACGGAGGTTCAGAATTTTGCCTCGCTTGAACTCCATGATGATGATGGGAAAAAGGTGGACGAAAGCAACGATACCGAAAGTTTGCTTTTGTTCGGTATAGGTGTCACCTATTATCTGCCGAGCAATGTGTTTTTCACCGGAAGCATAGGCCTCGCGGATTTTACCATTACCCAGCCGGGTAGCAATTCCGGAGGATCTTCCAAAGCGGGGTTTGGTTTCCAGGCTGGTATAGGTAAGGAATGGTGGGCTGGCGATGAGTGGGGAATGGGCGTCCTGGGAACGTTCACCTACGGGAGCGCTGACGACAAGGACGATATCGGCGAAATGTCCGCATATGCCGTGAGCGTCAAGTTCACATTGACGTTTAACTGATTTGAGATTAGGGAGGGCATACACACGGCTAGCTTTCCCTAAGACCCTCCCGACGCGCGCACCTTCGGTGCGCTATTTTATTTTCCAGTCTAATGTCTGGCCGGCGGCGAGGGGGACGACGCCGTTCACGAGGGGCGGGACGGTCCACTTTTCCTGCACGACTTCGACCTGCTTGGTGGTCCGTGGGAGTCCGTAGAAATCGGCTCCGAAACCGGCGATAAAATCGGGCAGCTTGTCGAGGTGGCCGGCCCGGTCAAATTCTTGGACCAGCAGGGGGAGGGCCACCGGGGCGCTGTAGACGCCCGCCGCCCCGCACGGGCATTCCTTTTTGCCCTGCTGGTGCGGGGCGGAGTCCGTGCCGAGGAAAAACTTCGGGTTGCCGCTGAAGGCGGCCTCGCGAATGGCGGCACGGTCTTCAGGCCGCTTCGGGAGCGGCTTGCAGAAGTGGTGCGGCCTGAGGGCGTCGCCTACGATGTCATCGAGAGTCATCATCAGGTGGTGAACCGTGAACGTCGCCGCCACATTTGCGGGCAGCCGCTTCACCGCCTCGACCGACTTTGCGGAACTCAGGTGCTCAAAGACGATTTTCAATTTCGGGAACTTAGCCGCAAGTGTCTCTACGCGCTTGATGAATGCGGGCTCGCGGTCCAGGCAGAATTCTCCGGGCTCCTCGCCGTGCACGCAAAGCACGAGCCCGAGTTTTTCCATCATCGCGACTACCGGGAAAACCGCCTCGAAATCGCTGATGCCGTCTGCGCTGTTCGTGGTGACGCCCGCGGGGTAGTACTTTCCGGCGACGACGCCTACCGCCATCATGTCCTTCAAATCCTGCTCCGTGTAGTTCGGGTTCAGCTTGAAGGTCATCAGCGGTTCAAAATCGGGCCGCACGTCCTTTGCCGCTTCTAGAATTTGTTTCTTGTACTCGCTTATCGCCTTCGCGCTGGTCATCGCGGGTACGGTGTTCGGCATGATGATGGCGCGGCCAAACTGGCTCGCTAAGTCTCGCACATATCCGGGCATGAGTTCGCCCTGGCGCAGGTGTGCATGAAAATCGTCGGGTAAAGGAAGATGCATACTTTACAAACTCTTATTGATTATGGCACAGAAATTAAATGTGTGATGTGTAATGTGGAATGTGTGATGATTAATTTCTCATTTGTCATTTCACATTTCACATTTTTTTATCCACTGGTCCGCAAGTCGCGGAAGAGTTCCTTCGAAATAGCCGTATCGCTGTGTAGCCACTCGTCAAAGTAACGCGGTTCGGTCAACTGCTTGTGCGTGAGGAAGGTTATCTTGCAGTTCAGTTCCTTGGCCACCATGAGGTTGTGCGTCACGATGATGATGGTCGTCTTGAACAGCGTACGCATGTTGTCGATAAGCGGGAGCAGGTTGCGGCGGTTGTAGTTGTCGAGACCTGCGGTCGGTTCGTCCATCAGCAGTAACTGCGGGCCCATCGCCCAGCTGCGGGCAATCGCCACACGCTTCTGCATGCCCACGCTCAGCATGTGCGGGAAAAAGTCGGCATAGTCGCGCACACGCATCAGGTCCATTGCCATGCGGACCTTGTCCTCGATCTCGGTGGCGGTACCGACCTTGTGGTAGCGCAGCGGGAGCGCGATGTTGTCGCGCACGCGCAGGTTTGAGATGAGTGCCCCGTTCTGGAACACGAGCCCCACCTGGCGCTTGGCGATGTTCAGTGCGGTAAGCCTTTCGGGCGGAATGTATTCGCCGAAGATATACATCTTGCCGGCATTGGGGCGTGCAAGCCCAGAAATCACGCGGAGCAGTGCGCTCTTGCCCTGGCCCGAACCGCCGCCGATGCAGATGGTCTCGCCCTTCTGCACGACAAGGTTTGCGCCCGAGATAAGTTCCTGCTCGCCCGGCTGTATGCCCGATTCGAAGAACCCCAGCGGTCTCGGTTTCGAGATCGAGGTGCCGACCAATCCCCGGTAGGAAAGGTGCAGGTCTTCGAGTCTGAGGGCTTCGTTATACATTAGATGATCTTCGAGATTTCGTTAAAGTAATCGATAAAGTAGAACAGTGACAGGAACACGTCGGCACAGACAATGTAGAAGAAGGACTTGATGACGGACCTGCCGGTAGCCTTCGGCACCTGGCGAATGTCGCGCGGGATATTCATGGCCTGGTAGCAGGCGTTCGTGGTAATGATGCAGCCGAACACGATTGGCTTGACGACGATGAAGATAAAGTCCGTGAATGTCAGGGCTTTCAGGATTTCGGTAGAAAGGTAGTCCCAGGTGAGCTGGAGGTTGAGCGCGTTTCCGGTAAGGGCTATGGCGATTTTCGTCATGAGGTAACCCGCACAGATGGCACTCGTGCTGAACACGATGTTCATGATGAATGTGGCGATGGCGCTTCCGATGAGCCCCGGCATCACGAGGTAGCGCACGGGGTCCACGCCCATCGTGGCAAGCGCGTCCACTTCGGAATTGATGACCATGCCGCCGATGTAGGTGGTGAGCGATGAACCACTACGGCCTGCGATGAGGAATGCCGTGAGGATTGGTCCCAGCTCGCGGATGATGACCACCACCATGAGCCCGCCGACCACGTCGTCGAACCCCATCTTGCCCATCATGGTAATGACTTCGATGATGACGACCGTGCCGAAGAGGGTGGCCACCACAAAAAGAATCGGGAAAAATTCGACACCGGTAAAGAACGTCTGCAATATGATGTTGCGCGAGTCGGTCTTGAAACTACGGCTCTTGTTGAACAGCGACATGATGGCGCGGACAAATAACGCGATTTCTTGCCCCACGGGTCTGCGGAGCAGGAACAAACCCAAGGCGTGGAACTTTCGTCCCACGAGGGTAAGCTTCTTATCGTTCGTCTGTACTTCCATCTACAATGTTCGTCCCGTTTATCGCACTCAGTATGTCTTGCCAGAGCGTTGCAATCCCGTGTCCCTTGACGGCACTTACGCAGAGGGGCTTCTCGGGTAGGGAAAGGCGTTCCTGAATCTGCCTCAGCCCTTTGGCCAGTTCCGACTGGTTTACCTTGTCCCGCTTGCTGGCAATCACCAGCACCGGGCAGCCCGTATTACGGATGCTCTCCACCGTCTCGATGTCGGTGGGGGTGCCTCCGTGGCGTATGTCCACCAGGTACACAAGTCCGCGCAGGTCCTTGCACTTTTCCACGTACTCGCGGATAAATTCGGACATCTGGTCGCGCTTCGCGTTGCTCACCTTGGCAAAGCCTACACCAGGTAAATCTACAAGAAAAAACTGGTTGTTGACTTTGAAGAAATTGATTTCGCGGGTCTTTCCGGGGGTAGAACTGACCTTGACCAGCTTTTTTTGCCCCATGAGGGCGTTCATGAGCGATGACTTGCCCACGTTGGAGCGCCCGAGGAAGGCTACCATCGGGAGCCGTTCTTCGGGGAGGCCCTTGAGGCTGACTGCCGCCTTCACGAATTCTGCGGAGGTGACGGTGAAATCGCCGAACTTTACCGGGTTCACAGGCTTACCCTCCCTTCGAAGGCGCGGAGCATGGTTACCTCGTCCACGAACTCGAGGTCGCTGCCCATCGGGATACCGCGGGCGAGGCGCGTACGCTTGACGTTCGTGCCGGCGAGCATGCGGTCTATCATGAGCGATGTGCTGTCGGCCTCCGGGCTAGACCCGAGGGCAAGTACCAGTTCCTCGATGCCCTCGTCCTTGATGCGCGCTACCAGTTGGGGCAGGTGCAGGCTTTCGGGCCCGATTCCATCCAGCGGGGAAATCACGCCGCCGAGCACGAAGTACAGGCCCTTGAATACGCCCGAACGTTCGAACGGCATGATGTCTGAACTTTTTTCCACCACGCAGAGCGACTTGGCTCCTGCGCGCGATGTGCAGGTGGAGCACGTGTCAAGGTCGGTGAACGCGTGGCACTTGGGGCAGGGGTGCACCCTGTCGGCCGCGTTGGTGAGGCTCGTGGCAAAGCGCTCCACGTCGGCCTTCGGTTTGGAAAGTACGTGATAGGCGAGGCGGCGGGCGGTCTTGTGCCCGATACCCGGCAGGTTCGAAAACTCTGCGATCAATGCCTCGAGGCTTTCCGGTTCAACGCTCATGGGCCCACGTATACGCGTCGTTCACACAACGGTTCAACAAGGTGGAAGAAATTTTCAAGTCCTTCAGGAGTACGAGAATCTTCTGCTGGTCGTCCTGCTCGACGGCGTCGGCAAGCTGGAGCAGTTTGCCCAGGCGGCCGGAACGCTGGAGCAGCGCCTCGCGGATGTCCTCGTCTGCGCCGGATTCGGTAAGGATGCTTTCGAGCGGGGCTCCGACGAGTGCGTCCATGCGGCTGATGAGCCCGACCATGAATGCCTTTGCGGGCAGGTCGTTGTCGGTGCCGCTCACCACGCGGGCCAGTATCTCGAGGAACTTCGCGCGGTGGCTTGCATTCTGGAACAGCGGAGAACTCTGTGGCGTCATGCCCATCTCGGGGCGGGCGTACAGCATGAGCATCAGCCATTCCTGGATGTTCCGCATGCCGATCCACACGATGGCGTCGCGCACGTTCGCGATGTTCTGGCTCCTGAACTGCGCATCGGAGTTCACGAAGCGGAGCAGGTTTGCGGCCACGTCGCCGTATTCCGAGAGGCACTCGCACAGTTCGTCGAGGCTCGGGTGCGTACGGAGCAGGAGCAATATGCGGAGAATTGCCGCGGAGGTCGCGTCAATCTTCTTTCCGGTCACGAGTTCGGGCTTTGCGAAGAAGAACCCCTGGAAGTAGTCGTACCCTGCGGCGAGGCACTTCTTGAAGCTCGCCTTCGTCTCCACCTTCTCGGCGAGAATCTTGATGTTCTTCGCCTTGAAGAACGCGGCGGCCCGCGCCATGTCGTCGTCGCTGTTTTCCACCAGGTCCATCTTCACGTACGAGATGAACGGATAGAGCGGGGCGCAGCGCTTGAGGAACTCGTCATTGAAGATGAAGTCGTCGAGCGCGATTTCGAACCCGCGGGCGTGGTAGTGCGCGACGGCCTTCACGAGGGCGTCGTCGACTTCCACGTCTTCGAGAACCTCGAGCACAAAGCAGCGCGGGTTCAAGAGCCCGAACAGGTTGTCGAGCAGCATGTCGCGGCTGCAGTTCACAAAAGCCTTGTGGTCGCCGATGAGCTTCGGGAGGCCGATGTTGTTGAGCACGTTCTCGAGGACCTGCGCAGTCGCAAGCATGTCGCTCGCGATAACCGCGGTATCGCTCGTGGGCGAGTCGCGGAACAGAAGTTCGTAGGCGAAAATCTTCCCGTCCCGGTCGAGGATGGGCTGGCGTGCTAGGTAGGCAAGAGAATGCATACTAGATTCGTGCGCTCTTGATACCGAACAGGAGGATACTGCGGGCGCCAGCGTCCCAGAGCTTGTCCATGATGGAGTTCGCCTCTTCTTGCGGGACCATCGCCTTCACGGAGTACCATTCGCGGCCGTGCAGCTTGGTCACGGTCGGGGCGTCGAGCCCGGGCGTGAGTTCGCATGCCTTCTGCAGGAGTTCTGCGGGGCAGTCGTACTCGATCATCATGTACGACTGGGCCACGAGCTTGCCCTCGATGCGGCGGATAAGCGTGTTGACTTCTTCGAGCTCGGTCTTCTGCGGGTTGCAGAACAGGGCGGCGTTGCTCCTGAACAGCGGGTCGCCCACGATGCGGAGCCCTGCCTGCTTGAGGGTCGTGCCGGTTTCCACCACGTCGACGATGGCGTCTGCCACGCCGAGGCTCACGGAGATTTCAACGGCGCCCTCGAGCACCACGAAATCCATAGGCTTCTTGTAGAAACCTTCCACGATGTTCGGGAAACTGGTGGCGATGGTCTTGTCCTTCAGTTCGTCGAGGCTCTGCACCGGGCTTTCGTTCGGGACGGCGGCGCACATCTTGGAGGCTCCGAAGGGGAGGTCCAGAACCTTCACCGCGGGGCTCTTCGCTTCGGCGTTGAAGTCGATGCCGGTGATGCCCGCATCGATGATGCCACGGCCCACGTACATCGGGATGTCGCTCGGGCGGAGGAAGAAGAATTCGATTCCGTTCTTGGTATCGAGCTGAGTCAGAGTCTTGTAGGGCTTGGATGCCTTGTAGCCGCAGGCTTTCAGGAGTTCCTGCGTGGGTTCGAAAAGCATGCCCTTGTTCGGGAGAGCTACCTTGATCATAGTTTGGCGTACACCTCTTCGAGAGTTAAGCCCTTTTCGGCCATCATCACGGCCACGTAGTAGAGCACCTGCGAAAGTTCGAGGCACTGCGCGTCGCGGCTTTCGAAGCGTGCGGCCTGCCAGCTTTCGGCGGCTTCTTCCACGAGCTTCTTGCCGATGGCGTGCGGACCCTTCTTGAACAGTTCCGTGGTTCCCTTGCCTTCGGGCATTTCCTTCTTGCGCTGGCAAGCCAGTGCGTACATTTCTTCGAACGTCATGATAGACCTCTTTTATGTTTTCTTTTTTCGCGGTAAAAGATAGTTTTTTAGAAGGGGTGCGAAGGCTGCACGGGCCGAAAATCAAGTTATATTTTGAGCGTGAATAAACGAAACAACAAGAGATTTATCGGTATTGCGGTTGCGGCTTGCGTGGTTGCGGCGGTTGTCTTTGCGGTGCTATGCGCTCGGGGGGCTTCCGCCGACGAAGAACCGCACGAGACCAGGCCGCTTTTCGATGTGCTCGACAGCGCGAACATGATGCTCGTGACCCCGGTGGGGCTTGGCGAACACGCGAAGGGCAGGGTGATTAGCGGGCGCATCTACCAGAACTTTGTTCAGCTGCTGCGCCTTGCCGATGCGAAGGAAACGCTTCTCGATACCTTCCATACGGAATGTGCGACGGGTGTGCGCATACAGCTCTTTCATGATACTTTGTCTGTAGCGGAACTGCGTGTTGCCGACAAAATCGGGCGTGTCGGAGACGATATCGGCGTGTGGGAACCCGAGAAACCTGCCACCATGAAGAAAATCAACCAGTTCATGCGCAATCAGGGCGTGAGCTTCAGACCCTGCGCTATCAAGGATTCTTCCACGGATGTGTCGGGTGTGCTGGAAAGCATGATCCTTGAACAGGATACCGCTATCAGGACGCCGCTCTATGAAATTGCCAAGAATGCGGATCGTGCGGAAATCAGCTGGGGATTGTCCTGCACTCGCCCCAGGACAACGGAATTGACGGAGGAACAGCTTCAAGAGTTTATTTCGCTTTTGCAAAATACCAAGAGGGAATCTTTTTCCGGGGGCTGCCTTTGCCTGCCCCGTGTTACGGTCAGGATGTTTCGTGATTCCGTGGAAATCCTGTACCTGGAAAACTTCGGTGATGGCAAAGGTCTCGAAAAGCACCTTCTCGAAAGCGACTTCGGTGCAGGGGGCTTTTGGGAATCCTCGAATCCGCAGGCGGTCAAGGCGTTCTTTGACCGCCTGAAGAAACAGGTGAAGGACTGCAGGCAAAAGCCGGAGATTCCGGTAGAGCGCCCGGTGCTCATTTTAAATCGCTGACGGACGAATCCTTAAACCCGCAGGCGCTCCGGGCACTCTTTGACCGCATCAGGGCCCCGCTGGAAGAAGCGGAGCGGGGAAAACTCCCGATAGAGACGCCAGTACTGATACTAAAGTGAACCCTACCGAATTCGCAGCTTCTTCTGCTGGTAAATGGACTGCCCGCCGTTGCAGGTGTAAGCCGCTACGCAAACGACAAAGAATGCGGGGAGCATGTCGAACCCGAAAACTTCTGCGCCGATGAGCATCGGGGCAAAGAGCGTGTTGGTCGCAGCCCCGAACACGGCGGCGTACCCGAGTGCCGCGGCAAGCGGGAGCGGGATGCCGACCATTGTCGCGACAAATGTGCCGAATGTCGCCCCGATGGCGAATAGCGGGGTGACCTCGCCGCCCTTGAACCCGACGGCGATGGTCAAAATCGTGAGCGCGAATTTCAGGAACCAGTCAAACGCGTAGATGCCGTTTGTCGCATTCGCCGCAGAACCGGAGAAAATCATGTCGATGAGGTTCGTGCCGAGGCCTGCGTAGCGCCCCTGGAAGAATACGAGAAGCAAAACGCTTATCGCGATGCCCCCGATGGCGATTCGCTTGATGGGGTTAGGGAACTTCTTGCCGAAAAACGATTTCGCGAGCGAGAGAACCTTGGCAAACCCGCCGCCCACAATCCCGAATAGCGCGCCGAGGATTGCAAGTCTCAGAATGATGTTGATATCCAGCCCGTAATCGTTCCAGATGAGCCTCGTGATATCGTCCGGGAATATGCCGTTCATCGTGATGGCCATACCCTCGCCGAACATCTGCGAAACCTTGCAGGCGGCGAACGCGGCGACTGCCGCGGGCAAGAGCGCCGCCAGTTCCAGATGGCCAGCGAGCAGTACTTCGAGGGCGAGCGCTATTGCCGCGAGCGGGGTCTGGAAGAGCCCCGCGAAGCCCGCCGCCATGCCTGCGACAAGCAATACGCGGTTCGCGTTCTCGAAATGGAACTTTGTGCTGATGTTGTGCCCGAGAGTGGCGCCAATCTGCATCGCGACGCCTTCGCGGCCGGCACTGCCCCCGAACAGGTGAGTGAGCCACGTGCCCGCCATCACCATCGGAATCAAGCGGAGCGGAATCTTGTCTTCCTTGCCATGGGCGACCGCGAACACCATGTCCATCCCGCGTTCGGTTCCCTTGCCGAACTTCTTGTATGCAAATGCAATCAATACACCTGCAATTGCGAGTGCCGGAATCCAGTAAAGCGGGTGCGCATCGCGCAGATTGCTGAGATAAAGCAGCCCTGACCCGAAAAATGCGGTAAGCACGCCCACGATGGCACCGAGCACGAGGGCCACCGCCGTAAGGATGGGCGTGGAAAGCCATTTTTGAACAAATTCGCGTGTTTTCGCCTTCATCTGTTCCTTCGCCATCTTCATCATCTGCTCCTTCATCTCGGGAGACATGCCGGCGAATTGTTCCTTGAACTGGTTATACTTTCCAAAATCCCTAAAATTCATGGGTAGACCTCAATTGCGTGTGCAATTTAAAAATTTCGCCTATCTCAAATAATCAAAATTTTATAATTTGTACTACAAAAGGAGGACTTGTGAAAAAGTATCTGTTGCCGTCACTGCTCGTGGCACTTCTCTCTCTTTCTTGTTCAGATGAATCCAGTACCCCTGGGTCTCTTGATTTTCCCGAAGAACTCGACCCCTCCAAGGAAGCCTCTAAGGACACTCTCAAGGAAGGCGCTCTCGTGACGATTCTTGCAGGGAATGTGCAAGGGGAATCGCTCAAGGAAGCAAGTGCTGTGCTGTTTGAGCTTGATAAAAATCTGGTCCAGACGGGGACTGCCATGATGGGGATGCTTGACTCCAAAGACCATTACTCGGTTTCCACTACCGGCTTCACTTCCCCGTATGCAGAACTCATCGTGTCCGGCAAGTCCGTGCAGCCCTGTTCCGGCAAGGAAGTTGATTCCAAGATATCGGTCATTGTCGACCTGTCCAAGGATTCTACCGTAAACTTGAACCTGTTCTCTTACTTTTTTTCGGAACGGTTGAAGGAACTCGTGAAGAACGGAAATATGGAAATTTCGAAGGCCTGGGAACAGGCAGAAAAGGAAATGCGTACGCTCTTTGCCTTGCCCGAAGGTGACGCGGCTCTTGAAGCGTTTGCCGCCTCTGCGCTTATGGATCGTCTTGGAGAAAGGGCTATCGCGAAGAGCGCTCCTCAGTGGCGCAGCGAACTTGCCGAAACCTTCTCGCATGGTGGTGATTTTACCAAGAACGATACTATCCGCGTTATTGGCGGGGTTGCTCTCTTCTATGACATTTCTGCAGGCGAACTGGATTGGTGCCGCGACATCAAGAATAAAGTCTTTGAAAAAAAGGCGGTCCAGGCCTACATGCACACCCTTTGGCTTTCGATACTTGACGCGGAAGAATGTACGGAAGAACGGCAGGGCGAAATCCACCCGGTATTTGACCCGAAGAAATCGCTCACTTACGTGCAGGAGAGTTTTCCCGTCTATAAGTGTGACTCGGGAGCGTGGCACTATGCGTTCGGTTACGAGAGGATGAATGTTACGGATACGGCTGGTCGGGTCGACGGGGACTATCTCAGGCGGGAGGGCTACTCCTATGTCTATGACGAGGTAACAGGATGGCGGTATGCGGATCCTTCCGAGGACCAGTACAAGTCCGGTTGCACAAAGTCCCGCGAAGGGATTTACCTTTCGACTGCGGTATGCATGGGCGGGAGTTGGGTCTCGGTTCCCGAATCGACTTCGGATACCCAAGGTCTTGAATGCGTCGCGGATGACTCGCTGGTCTATGGCCGGTTTACACATGCGGCTTATGTGTGTGAAGGCGGTTCTTTTTACAAGGTTACGGAAATGGACGAGAAGCTTGGCCGCTACTGCACCAAGAAGACTCTCGGCGATACCGCGTATGCCGGGCTCACGCCCTTCCTTTGCAGGGATGACTGGACGCTTATCCCGCCGGATTCCCTGGACGAATGGCTGAAGGATTCCCGTGACGGAAACAGCTACCCGATCGTGCGCATGGGTAGCCAGCGCTGGATGGGCGCGAACCTCAAGTATGTGGATTCGACTGCGAGCCCGAACCTCGCGGGCAATCTCTGGAGGCCTGCGTTCTACTCCTGGACTGCGGCGATGGACCTGCCCGAAGGCACAGACCCTGCTACATACGAGTTCACGTTGCCGCACAGGGGCATTTGCCCCGAGGGATGGCACATGCCTACCAAGGCGGAATGGGATTCCCTCTTCGCGTTTGCCAAAGAGTTTGGCCCGCAGGGCAAGCTCGCGCATAGCCTGATGGGGGGCATCTCGTGGGGCGTCGTGAGCGATGCGATGAAACCCCTGGATACCTTCGGGTTCAACGTTGTCGCTACGGGCCGTCGCGAACTGGACGGAGCGTACAAGAACGACGCGTCGCATGCCTATTTCTGGTTCGTGACTCAGGAAGAGAACAAGTACCAGTACTACTACCTGTGGAACTCGAAGGAAGATGTCTTTGTGGGTAAGTCCGCTGGGCCTGACCTGGGCATAAGCGTACGTTGTGTGGAAGATGCCAAGTAGGGAGGATAGAATATGAAGAAGAGTTTCTTTGCGCGTATTAGTTTGTCGCTTGCCACTGCGGTGGCGCTTTCCGCCTGTTCCGGCGATTCTGCTTCCACGAAGGTTCTCGACAATCCCGAGACTCCCGAGAATCCAGATAATCCGGAAAAGACTTCGTTCTACGCCGGATCTGTCAGTGGCAGCGTCGAAGGCGAAAAGTACCTTGATAGTGCGAAGGTGGAATTGTTTGAACTTTCGGACGACATGGAACGGACTGGCAAGTCGGTTACCGGAAGTATCGATGCCGCGGGGAAATACATGGTCGTTGCAGATTCGTTCACCTCCCCGTATGCGGAGATTATCATATCCGGGATGGCCAAGTGGCCCTGTATGCGGCGTGAATACAAGTCGTCGATTTCTAGCGTTGTCGATCTCGCGAAGGATTCTTCCGTGAACCTGAACATGTTTACCGACCTCGCATCCGCGAAGGCGAAAAAGCTCGTGAAGGACAAGGGCGAGACTTTTGCGGAAGCCTGGGAACAGGCGGAGAAGGACGTGCGCAAGTGGTTCGCGCTTGGGAACGATAGCCCGTCGCTCAAGTCCCTCCACATTGACGGCAGCAACCGCTCGGTGGAACTGCTTACGGCAACGGTGTTGCTCGAGAAATTTTTCCCGACAACAACTGCGCTGGACTTTGGCGAAATCCGCCAGGGCGCATCTAGCCTCTTTGCAACGTTGGACAACCTTTCGGATGACGAGATTTTCTATTCGCTAGGGTTCCTCGCGTATGCGATTGACTTGGATTATGGTCGCGGTCAATGGTGTATGGATGGGTCGGATTTCTATCCGGAATCTAGCGAATTCCGGACGTATGCGCACTTGCTCTGGCTGTCTCTCATGGGCGAAACGGAATGTTCCGTCGACTTGAAGGATTCCGTGCACAAAACAAAATTTGCCGTAACTAATTCTGCCGTGCGAGTGCCGAAGTATTACACCTGCGATGGCACAAAGTGGAAATTTGCCGGGATAGAAAGCATGCCGCTGCGTTACCCCGATGCCGAGGACGGCCTGTTCGTGTACGACGAACTTGGTAAGGCATACGTGTTCGACAAGGAATCTGGCTGGCGCTATGTTACAAAGGCGGAACTCGACCTGGAAGTGGGTTGTATCAAGTCCCGCAAGGGCAAGATTGAAGACGCGTATTTCTGCTCTGACTCCGGCTGGGTAAAAATGCCCAAGCTCGACCAGAATCTCGGAGCCTTCTGCAACAGCGATACCCGCGGCGATACCGTGCCCGTCGGGTATTCTTCCTTCGTTTGCGACAGTGCCTGGAAGGTCTTCCCTGCCGACACGCTGGATGAATGGGTCGAGGACCCGCGCGACGGCAAGTCGTACCTGATTGTACCCATGGGGAGCCAGCGCTGGATGGGCGCGAACCTCAGGTACAGGGATTCCGTAAAGACGCCGAACCTGGCCGGCAACACCTGGTGCTTCGAGAACTGGGAATCGTACTGCTCCGGGCCCTACGGCGTGCTGTATTCCTGGACTGCGGCGATGGACTTGCCCGATGACATCAAGGCCGATACCGTGAAACTCAAGCTGCCGCACAGGGGTATTTGCCCCGAGGGCTGGCACGTGCCCTCCAAGGCGGACTGGGACACGCTTTTTGCCTTTGTCGAGAAGTACGGCCCCGAAGGGAAACTCGCCCTCACGTTGATGGGCAAAAAGGACTGGGCCGGCGGTGCGCATACGCCGACGCTGAACACGTTCGGGTTTGATGCGCTCCCGTCGGGCCGTCGCAAGGTGGACGGAACTTACGAGGGTGAATACCGGAATGCCTATTTCTGGTACACTGCCGAAACATTCAAGAAACTGCCGTATTACTACATGACATACGCTGAGCCCGATATCGGTGAAAGTTCGTTCGGCGATACGGACTGGGGTGCCGCTGTGCGTTGTGTGGAAGATGCGAAGTAGGTGAGGTGCATGATGAATTTGCAGAACAGGATTTTGCCGCTTGTGGCCGCGATGTTGCTTTGTCTGGTGGCCTGCTCAAAGTCGGGCGACGTGACCTCCGAAATCGACGACCCGAACAAGGATGCAGACAAGCAGGTGTCCGAGCAGGTGCCCGCCCGTAGCATCAGGGCTTGGTCCGAACTTTCTTTTTCGGGCCAGACGGCCTCGGTGCATGTCTTGGAACTGGATTCCCTGCTGAACGAGACGGGGCGAGAATTCAGTATGGAGAAGGAAGAGGGTAAGGGATTTTTTGTCGATTCCATCCTGCTGAGGGGGGACTATGCCTTACTGCGTTCCGAGAATTTCGAGATTCGGTACATCCGTGTACCCGGTGCGGAATACAAGTCCGACAGGAAGCTGTCCTTCGACATACTGGTAGACCTTTCGGATACGGTACCGGCGTTCATATCGCTTGCGGGGCATTTCGTGACCGGTCGTGCGCGTTTCCTCGTGGCGCAGGGCGTTTCTCCCGATTCTGCGGTGAGGCTCGCGAATACTGAACTGCTCAACGTGTTCTCTTTCGTTTCTGATTCCGTAGGGGACGAATCGATTCTGTCGTCCGCAAATTATTCCGATGCGAATGAAGCGGCGTATGTCATCCAGAAGGCCTTTGAACCGTTCATTCCGGCGGAAATGTACGACGACGTGAAGTCTGCGTTCGAAGAAGCCTTTTTCTCGACAGGCTCTTTCACGTATTTCGACGTGTTTACCGGCGCTGCGGACAATCTTGCAGATTCCTCCCTGCACAGCTCGTTTATTTACGGTTACGATGACGGAACAATAGAAAAGCGCGTTGTCGCCGGGGAAATTTTTAGGCGGCAGTTCTTCGCGAAGATCCTCGGCCTGGGGGCCTGCAAAAAGGACAACCTTTGTGAAATCAGGACGCTGAAGGATTCCCTGAGTAGGTTCGACGGTGGCGAGTTCGTCTGCGATTCGCTCGGCTGGCACATTTCTTCGAACCTGCTGCGCAATACCTGCAGTTACGGACCCGCGAAAGGCTACGAAATGCGCAGGGGTGCGCTCGATACCACCGAGTGGTTCTATTATCACGATTTTTTCGAGAGGTGGCAGGAATGCGATGAAATAGAAAGCGTCATAGGCATGTGCTATGAGGAACGTGAGGGCGAATACGGAGCCATAAACGACAGTGCCTTCTACTATTGCTATAACCGCTTGTGGCTGGATGTCCCGCGTGACGAGTACTACGCGAATTTTATCAAGTGCGATTCTGCCGAGAGGTACATCACGTTTGCGAGCGATTCCACGACTCCCTTCTACTGCGAGTACGGTACCCTGCGTTCCTTGACGGATGCTGAACGCACCTTGTATTACAACACGAACGGCCTCAAGTGCGATACCGTGCCCGACTTGATGCTGGGTAACGATTCCGTGACCAAGTATGTGTGCGATGCGGGCCACCTGCGCACTGTAACTGACCTGGAGGTGAAGGCGAATCGCGGCTGCACGAGTTACAACTACGACGAAATCGCGAAGATTGAATACTCGATCTACCGTTGCCGTGGGCAGTGGAAGTACTACAAGGATTCGCTCTACCGCGATACGGTTACCGATGCTCGTGACGGGCAGAAGTACCCGCTTATCGGCATGGGCGCGCAGCTCTGGTTTGCGGCGAACCTGAATTATGCGACCGACAGTAGCTGGTGCTTTAACGAGTCGGCTGAAAATTGCGACAAGTATGGTCGCCTGTACCGCCTGGCCGAAGCCGCTGCTGTCAAGGAGGATTCTCTGCTGTGCCCCAAGGGGTTCCATGTGCCGGACAAGGACGAGTTCGAGGCGTTCACTGATTTTGTGTCGCAGTGGCGCCCTTCGGGCGAATCGCTTTCTCCGGTGCTTAAGAGCAAGGCTTCCGGTGGCAATGACTACTTCGGGTTTAACGCGGTGATTCCGGGTTCGCTGGGCTCGGAAGGCTATGCCGGTGGAGCCTTGTACATGTGTTCGAAGGGGCTGCCTACGGCGAATTCCGTGCGCCGCTGGCGCCTGGCTACGGACCTCTCTTTCACCTACGACACAGTATCGAAAACAGCAACCTGCTATATCCGCTGCCTAAGCGATTAGGGGGGGTGTTAGACTAGGGAGGACATACGCACGGCTAGTCCTCCCTAAGACCCTCCTGACGCGCGCATAATAACCTTGAATAGGGAGGAGTGGTTTGGGTGGGGTTATTATACGCACGGGCACACCTTCGGTGTGCCTGGATTTTAAAAGAATTGCGGGAAGGGAATGTTTTACATAAAATGTAAAAGAAAGAGATGTATTTTACATAAAATGTAAAACATGCTGATGCTCTATTTTCATTTATTTTCCGAGAAATTGGCGATTTTTATAAAATTTCGCAATTTTTAACAAATTTTGTAAAAATGGCACGTTCTTTGCATTATAGGGGCAAAAATAGTGTAAAAGGACGTCTTTATGGAATTTTCAAAGTGGACCGGGCTGGGCAACGATTTCGTGCTGCTGGAGCCGGGTCAGAAGGTAGAGTTCGGGCCCGCATTTGAGAGTGAGGTCGTTCGCCTCTGTGACCGCCGTTTTGGCATAGGTGCCGATGGTGTGGTTATCGTGACGCCGATGGATGCCGAGGGTTGCCTGGTGCTTGGCGATGCGGGTGTCGGCGCAAACGTGGGGCCGGCATCCGGTTCCGTTCCGAACGGCGTGGATTTCGAGATGCGCATATTCAATGCCGACGGTTCGGAGGCGGCGATGTGCGGTAACGCTACCCGCTGTGTCGCGAAGTTCATCGTGAGCCGCGGGCTTGCAAAGCCGGGTCAGAAAGTTTTCAACCTGCACACCAGGAGCGGGCTCGTGAAGCCTGCGCTCCTGGACGATGGCCGCGTGTGCGTCGACATGGGAAACCCGAGGGATTTTCTCGGGAGTATCAAGCTTACGGCGGACTGCTATGACTTTACCGCGGAGACGGTTTCGATGGGGAACCCGCACGCGGTTATTTTCGTGGATGACATCGAGAAGATTCAGCTGGAAGACTGGGGGCGCGTGCTCGAATGCGACAGGCAGTTCCCGGACCGCTGCAACATTGAATTCGCGCAGGTTTTGCCAGCAGTTCAGGGGGCGCCCACCCAAATCCGCATGCGGGTTTGGGAACGGGGTTGCGGCGTCACCATGGCCTGTGGAACCGGGAGCTGCGCAACTCTCGTTGCGGCCCAGCGCACGGGCCGCGTGGGCGTAGAAGCCGACGTGATTCTCGATGGCGGAACGCTACACATCAAGCACGAAAACGATGGCCCGGTTCTCATGACCGGCCCCGCCGCAGAGGTTTTCAAGGGAACAATTTGAGTTAACGTGTCATCCTGAGCGAAGGCGCGTAGCGCCGAAGTCGAAGGATCTATTTGAATGGAAAAATTATGAACGAGGCAATCATCAATACAAACTACGACTTGCTGCCTGGTAGCTACTTGTTTTCTACCATCGCAAAGAAAATTTCCGAATACCAGGCAAAGAAGCCCGATGCCGACATCGTGCGCCTGGGTATCGGCGACGTGACTACGCCGCTTATCCCTGAGGTCATCAAGGCCATGCACAAGGCTGTTGACGAGATGGCCGAGAAGGGGAGTTTCCGCGGGTATGGGCCCGAGCAGGGCTACGACTTTTTGCGCCAGGCGATTGTCGCGGGCGAATACACCTCCCGCGGTATCGAGATGGATCCGGACGATATCTTCGTGAGTGACGGTTCCAAGTGCGACGTTGCGAACATCCAGGAACTTTTTACAGAAAATGTAAAAATTGCCATCCCGGACCCTGTCTATCCGGTCTATCTCGACTCGAACGTGATGGCAGGGCGCGCCGGCGTGTTGCAAGATGACGGACATTTTTCTAAGGTCACCTACCTTGCATCGACAGCGGAAAACAACTTCCAGCCCGACCTGCCCAAGAACCCGGTGCAGATGATTTACCTGTGCAGCCCGAACAACCCGACGGGTACGGTGCTCAGCCGCGAGACGCTCCAGAAGTTTGTGGACTACGCGAACGAGAACGGCGCGATAATACTCTTCGACGGTGCCTACAACTGCTATATCCAGGACGAAAGCCTCCCGCATTCCATCTTCGAGATTCCGGGGGCCCGCACCTGCGCCATCGAGTTTAGGAGCTTCAGCAAGACTGCCGGATTTACCGGCGTGCGCTGCGCCTACACGGTAATCCCGCACGAACTTTCCAAGCTCCGCTCCATGTGGAACCGTCGCCAGTGCACCAAGTTCAACGGCGTGAGCTACGTGACCCAGCGTGCAGCCGAGGCCATCTATTCGCCGGTCGGCTGGCAGCAGACGAAGGCCGTTATTGCGGGCTACATGAAGACCGCGGGTGTTATCCGCAAGGAACTTGCCGCGGCGGGCTACACGGTGTTCGGCGGCGAGCATGCCCCGTACATCTGGTGGAAGATTCCTGACGGCGAAAAGTCCTTCGACTTCTTCGACCGCCTGCTTGCCACCTGTGAGGTTGTGGGCACCCCAGGCAGCGGCTTTGGCCCCTGCGGCGAAGGGTATTTCCGCCTGACCGCCTTCGGTGACTACGAACGCACCTGCGAGGCCCTCAAGAGAATCCGGCAAAAATTGTAGGAATTGCTATCTTATGTCACATATGTCAACACCCATAGGTCCAGAAATCTCGGTTATCCAAAAGATTAGCGTTGCGATTATTCACGAACGCAACGTGGAGAAGTTGTTGGAAAACGTTCTTGGTATTCTGGAAACGGAACTCGGCATGTTGCGCGGCACGTTTGCGCTCCTGTTCGGCGACACCCTCAAGATTGAAGCCTCGCGCGGTCTTGACGAATCCGAAAAACAGAAAGGCCTGTACCGCATGGGCGAGGGCATTACGGGCCATGTTGCCGAACGCGGTGTGAGTCACGTGATTCCTGACCTGCGCAAGGATTCCCGCTTCTTGAACCGCACGGGGAGCCGCCATTACGACTTTCAGGTGGCGTTCATCTGCGTGCCGCTCGTTCACGATGGAGAGGTTATCGGAACGCTATCGATCGACCGCCCCGTGGACGGCACGACTGACCTGGACCGCGACGTTGCCCTGCTCGAGATTATCGCGAATATCACGGGCGATGCGGCGAACGAATGCCTCGAGATGCACAAGGAGCACGAGGCCATGCTCGAGGAGAACCGCAAACTCCGCGACATGCTCTCGAACAACCCGGGCGACCTCGTGGGCAACTGCAGCGAGATGCGCCATGTGTACGAGCAGGTGCGCCAGGTGGCCCCGAGCGATGCGACCGTGCTTATCCGTGGCGGTAGCGGTACGGGTAAGGAAATGATTGCCCGCGCGATTGTGAACTTGTCTGCAAGGAAGGATAAGCCTTTTATTACTCTCAACTGCGCGGCTCTTCCGGAAAACCTTGTGGAAAGCGAACTCTTTGGCCACGAGAAGGGCGCGTTTACGGGCGCGGTGAATCGCCGCATTGGCCGTGCCGAAGCGGCAAATGGCGGTACGCTGTTCCTTGACGAAATTGGCGACCTTACGATGCAGACCCAGGTGAAACTCCTGCGTTTTTTGCAGGAACGTACCTTCAGCCGTGTGGGCAGTAACGAGGAACTCCGTTCCGACGTGCGGTTCCTTGCGGCGACAAGCCGTAACCTCGAGGAACTCATCGCGCAGGGCAAGTTCCGCGAAGACTTGTTCTACCGCCTGAACATCTTCCCGATATCGATGCCCGACCTGGCAAAGCGCAAGTCCGATATCATTTTGCTCGCGGAACATTTTATCGAGAAGATGAACCTGCGCTACGGCAAGAAAATCGTGCGTCTTTCTACGACTGCGATTAACCTGCTGATGAGCTACCACTGGCCGGGCAACGTGCGCGAACTCGAAAACTGCATGGAACGTGCTGTACTTACTGCGACGGACGATTGCGTGCACAGTTACAACTTGCCGCCTTCGCTCCAGACGAGCCTGAGTACGGGCAACGTGGCGCGCTTTGGCGAAAAGAACGCGACGCTCGAGGTTCTCATGGAAAACTACGAGCGCGAAATAATTACCGAGGCAATAAAAAGCAACGACGGAAATATTTCCGCCGCTGGCCGTGATCTCGGGGTTTCCCCGCGTATGATGAACTACCGCATGAATAAGCTCGGAATCAAGTCCGGCCGCTAGCGGCTAGATTCCGGTTATTCTGTGTACTTCTTGATAAGGCGAATCATCAGGTCGGCGAGTTTTTCCACTTCGTGGTCACCGACGCTGGCATCGATATGGTCGTTGCCGATTCCGCTGTCGTTGGTGATGAACACGTACGTGCCGCCCGTTGCGACTTCGAAGAAACGCAGCATGAATTCCGTATCCTTGTCGACACCGCTTGCCGCCACCGGGATAATCTTGATACCGTTTTTCGCGAATTCCTTGATGGATTTCTGGAGGCTTTCGATTACGTCGCTCTCGTGGTGCGCGGGTGCATCGAGGATGAGGAACGCGATGCGTGCACGTGCGGATTCGTTCCACGAAAGGTCTTGCAGTGCAGATTCTAGTGCGGAGTGGACTGCTTCGGGGTAGTCGCCGCCGCCGTTTGCGTACTGCTTGGAAATGTATTCGCGGGTCGTGGTGACGTCGCTGGCGAAATTCTGGCCGCGTGTGATGTATGAATCGGTCTGGTCGCGGTAGAAAAGCGCCGCCGTGCGCAGATTCACATTGTTGCCGGTACTGGCGTGGTCGATGATGTATTCGAGGTCGGACTTGAGGAAGGCTATCTCGTCGCCCATAGACCCCGTGGCATCCACGATGAACGCGATGTCTGCAGAGGCTTCGGCCTTCTTGGCGTCGCTCGTGATGATGTTGACATTGATGGTTTCGTCGTCCTTGCTGGTCACCTTGACTGCTGCTTCAGAAACCTTGCCGTCGACCTTCAGCGAGAATTCTTCTTCTCCTGTGGCCTGTGCGTCGTTGCTGAACAGGCTTGCCCAGCAGTAAGCGAACCCGGAGTTGTCGGTCTTGGTGGAGAATTCCACCTTGTCGCCCTTGAGGAGTTCTACACGCACGTTCGCGATGCCCGACTCGCTGCCGTCTATGACCTTCACGGCAACTAGTTTGTTCGGGAAAAATTCCCAGTAATCCGGCATTGTCTTGTAGTTGGTGCTGTCGAGGGTCGCGATCCAGGAATTCCAGTTGTCCAGGTCGTTCCACTCGCCGGCCGTGAGCAGTCCCGACATCCTTTCGTTTGAAACTCCGCCCCAGTGCCCTTCAATGTCTCCAGGCTCTCCAAGGTCGAGGCTAGGTTCAGCAACATCAAAAGAGTTCTTCGCGTCGGTCGAGGGCGCGGCTCCGGCAATATCCGCATCCCTGGACGAGAAATCCGATGTAATTGATTCGCTTATCTCGCCGCCCCAGTCATATTCTTTACCGGTGCCGGGAGTCTCGAATGTGTTGACGGTCTCATTGCCTGCGATTACGGAGCCGTGATCGTCATCGTTGCCGGTAATTGCGTTGCTGGTGCTGTCGTCGCTGCATGCGGCACACAACAACGTGAATGCTGTTGTCAGTATGGGTAGGATTTTCGTTTTCATAAGGCTTCTCCTTCTTGCGTTTTTTATAAATATACCTTGCTTATGAAACAAAATCAATGATTTTAAAGCAAAAATTATGATTTCATTTGTGAAAAATTGATGAAAATGCCTTTGTATGAAACAGTACGTTTCATATACCGGCGAAGGGGGCGCCTATTCCCCCAGCACGTGCCGGAGCGTATCGAGGAAAAGTTCGCCCGCCCGCGTGAACTGCTGGCCCCGCCGCCAAATGATGTACATGTTGGTGGTGAGCTCGGGCATGAGCGGCCTGAAGCACAGGCGCGAACTGCGGCTCGTATCCACCAGGCCGTCGAAAGTGAGCAGGTAGCCCGTGCCCTCTTTGGCAAGCACCGAACCGTTGTACGAAAGATCCAGCCCCACAATCACGTTCAGCTTCGAAATATCGTCGCCGAACCACTTCGGCAAATCCGCCACCATCGCCTGGCGCGACGCCAACAGCGGCTTGTCGAGCAAGTCCTTCGGCTCAATAAAATCCCGCCTGGCCAAAGGGTCGTCACGACGCATCACCACGCCCCAGCGGTCCACCGAACGCACCGCAAGGCAGTTGTACTTCTCCAAATCAACGTTGTCTACAACCACCGCGAAATCGAAAATGCCCTTGTCCAGCTTTTCCAGGGCGCGCTCGCTGTCGCCCGAATATAAGTTGTACTTAATCTTCGGATAGTCGTCCCGGAGAATCCCGATGCACTTCGAAAGAAAGCTCACGTTCCGCGATTCCGCGCAGGCAATGGCGATTTCACCCACCACCTCGTCTTCCTTCAGCGACTTGAAATCCTGCACCGTCCTGTCCGCCATCGAAAGGATATCCTCCGCACGCTCCCGCAAGAGTTCCCCCGCAGGCGTGAGCCGAATCGCGTAATTCGTGCGCTCGAAAAGCTTCTCGCCCAGTTCCTCCTCCAACTCCTTGAGCTGGCGACTCACCGTCGGCTGCGTCACGCAAAGATTATCCGCCGCGCGCGAGACATTCCCCAACCGCGCCGCCTCCAGAAAATACCGTAAAACTCGAAGTTCCATACCCGAAAACTAATAAAATTCAAGCCCCGCAGGTATGAAATTGCGAAAATAAAGCCCAAAAGGAATAACTGATTGATTTGGCGGGGGAGGAGTCCCCCTGCTTGCAGCCTTGCCCTGTTGTCACCCTGGAGCGCAGCGATAGGGTCCAGGGCAAGTCTTCTAGCACCCCCTCGCCTAAGGGGCTCCGCCCCCTAAAACCCCCGGCTTGACCAGGGATCTTCTTTCCATACGTCATCCCCGCGTCTTTTCTCGTCATCCTCGCGTAGGCGAGGATCTTCCTCTCGCATATTTATATATATTTCCCACAGACATAGCCCCTTTCCTTGCGGTCTGGGGCGCGAGTTCAACTTAGAGTTAGCTCTTATTCTCGAAGTGGAAATCTGGTAAATTTTCAAAATACACGAGAGTAAGACGAACACTCACACCCTTTCGGGCGTGGGTCGTTTGTGCTTATTGTGTATTAGGTTTACCAGAGCCTCCATTTCGGTAAGTGCATTCGACGCCACGCCTTTTTTACTCCTAAAAAATGCGCGTGAATAAGGGCAATTCACCCAAACGGCAACATTGGACCTGTTGCTGTTAGGTTTCACAATGGTCCGATAAAGGAGCCTGTTATGGCTGATTATGCAAACTTTCTTAAAGAAGTCGTAAGGAATTATGCTTGCAGAAAGCGAATCGAAGATATTGAGAGCTATCTCGCTAAGCGCCTGTTGCAAGAATTACATATAAAGTATTTAAAACCTCTGATTACGGAAGTTCCCGCGTTTAGGTCTCTTCCGCATCCTTTTGGAGGAGAAATGAGGAACTGGAGTGTCAATCCTGCGGCGGAAATGCTTGATGTGCATGATTTGGCTCAAAGCGTCCTTGATAACGGTAAAGACAGTTCTTTAGTTCAGCTGACGACATATCCCGGTCTGGGAAGTAGGCAATATCTCGATCCTTTCAATTATTACTATCTCAAGCCCATGGTTAAGGGGCATGAATACAAGCATTTCTTGGCCCATAGCCTCCCGTACAATCTTGCATACATTTACGGTCAGAAGGTGTATAATCATGCTAGGCAATCGGAACAGCAACTGTCCAGAAACGATATTGCCATGAAGATAAAGGCTTGGCTCGACTACAAGTATGATCCGGACTACTCCAGATTTGACTTCATGAAGGACCGTGTGGAAGACTTTGACGAATACTTGGATGACATGGAAAACGAAGAAAATATATATTATGGTTGTCCTAGCATTGAAGAGGAACTTTTCGATGATTACAAGATGTTCATTGACGAAATGGATCTTGAGTGAGGCTTTCTTGCTTGCACTCGCCGTGCATCCTGTCGTGAATCAAAAGGACTCGTCTGCTTGCTGCTATACGGATGCGCAAAGCGAACGTTCCATCTTGCGCGATTCATCTTTGACAGACGAACAACGAAAAGTCCATTATCAAAAATTACGCTATCTAAGAGACGAAAAACGGAAGAACTCGGCTACGGACACCTCCAGTGTTCGTAACGACAATTCCGCGAGTCACAAAAAGCCTCAAAAATAGCGGTTGCCGTCCATTTTTGTCGTCCTCGCGATTTCTCTCGTCATCCCCGCGTCTTTTCTCGTCATCCTCGCGATTTCTCTCGTCATCCTCGCGTAGGCGAGGATCTTCCTCTCGCATATTTATATATATTTCCCCATGACATAGCTCCGTACCGAATGGTTCGGAGCGACCGGAAATTTTGAGATTCGTCTCTTATTCTTGGCTCTAAAACTACCACTTTTAAGTCGTACGAGAATAAGACGAACGCTCACGTCCCATCTGGGGCGTGGGTCGTTTGTGCTTATTGTACGACGGGGTGTGGTAGCCCTTAGAGCCAGTAAGCCTACGACTCCACGCCTTTTTTGTTTATGGAAAAGTGTGGAATGTCATTCTGGAGCGAAACCGTTAGGCGTAGCGATAGAATCCATTGCTTAATTATGGCTTAGAATGGAACGACTCTCGCAACGCTGGAGCCACCATGGCCGATTTGGACAAGAGCAAGATTCAAGCCGTCGCACAATACATCGACGAGGTTTCCAAGCAGTTTTCTACGGGCAAGGCGACAGAGCACAGCTACCGCCCGGCACTTGCGAAACTCCTTAGCGACTTGCTCCCCAAATTCACCATCACCAACGAACCGAGCCGCATCCAGTGCGGAGCTCCGGACTACATTATCGCGAAAGGGAAAGGTGCAACATCGATTCCTGTTGCCTTCGTAGAGGCTAAAGACATTGGCGATAGTGACCTGGATGGCAACCGCCAGCACAAGGAACAGTTCAACCGCTATAAGAACTCGCTAGACCATATCCTTTTCACGGATTACCTTGATTTTCATCTTTATGAAAACGGCGAATTCATCAATAGCATTCGTATTGCGGAAATCAAAGGAAATAAGATTGCGCTGATAGACACCAATGTCCCGATGTTTTTGGAAATGGTGGCGCACATTGCAGAATCAACGCCACAGAAGATTACGAGCTCTACGAAGCTGGCGCAAATGATGGCGGCCAAGGCGCGCCTCCTTGCCGAGGTAATTGAAAAGACTCTCGAAACCGATAGCGAAAAGACGAGCGAACTGGCGGGACAATGGAAGTCTTTCCAGAAGGTGCTGATTCACGATTTGACGGAACGGCAATTTGCCGATATTTACGCACAGACAATCTGCTATGGAATGTTTGCGGCAAGACTCCACGACGACACTCCCGACACGTTCAGTCGCGCTGAAGCGGCGGAATTAATCCCCAAAACAAATCCATTCTTACGCAAGGTTTTCCAAAATGTGGCAACCTTTGATGTAGATACAAGCATCGCATGGATTGTAGATGACCTGGCAGAAACATTCCGGGTGACGGATATGCCGAAGGTCATGAAGAATTTTGGAAAGGCTACGGGTCAAGCCGACCCCATGATTCACTTCTACGAAGATTTTCTGCGCTATTACGACCCCAAGCAGAAAAAGGCGTGTGGCGTTTATTACACGCCCGAACCCGTTGTCCACTTTATCGTCAATGCCGTTGATGAAATTCTGAAATCCCGATTCAATTTGAGTGATGGTCTTGCCGACACGAGCAAGGTGACGATTCGTCAAACTTCGAACCTATACACGGACAATCGCACCAAAGACCACAAGAAATACGAAACGCGGGAATACCATAAAGTTCAAATTCTCGACCCTGCAACTGGAACGGGCACATTCCTTGCCGAAGTGGTCCGCAAGATATATTCCGGTATGGAAAATCGGAAGGGCGCTTGGCAAAACTATGTGGAAGAACACCTACTCCCGCGCCTGAACGGTTTTGAATTCATGATGGCTCCATACGCCGTTGCGCATTTGAAATTGGACATGGTGCTGGCGCAGACGGGTTACAAGGCAAGGCAGGACAAGCGACTCCGCATATTTCTTACCAATTCCCTTGAAGAATGTGACCACGATACGGGAACATTGTTTGCACAATGGCTGGCGCAAGAAGCGAACGAGGCAAACCTTGTCAAGCGCGATACACCCGTAATGGTGATGATTGGAAATCCACCGTATAGCGGAGAAAGTTCCAATAATGGCAAATGGATAATGCATTTGTTGGAGGATTATAAAAAAGAGCCTGGTGGAAAGGAAAAATTGAATGAACGAAATCCAAAGTGGATTAACGATGATTATGTAAAATTTATACGTCTTGGGCATTATTTTGTAAAAAAGAATGGAGAGGGTGTTCTTGCATTTATCAACCCTCACGGATTTTTGGATAACCCGACATTTCGTGGAATGCGTTGGAGCCTTTTACAAGCGTTTGATGAAATCTATACACTTGATTTGCATGGCAATTCGAAAAAGAAAGAAACTGCACCCGATGGGGGTAAAGACGAAAATGTTTTTGACATCATGCAGGGTGTAAGCATTAACATTTTTGTTAAGAAAAAACAGAGTGTCATCCTGAGCGAAGCCCGTAAGGGCGAAGTCGAAGGATCTCTAGCTAAAGTATATCACTACGAACTCTTTGGCAAACGCTTTGAAAAATACACATTTTTAGCAGACACTCCATTCAAAAATATTAAGTGGAAAAAATTAAATCCTCAAGGCCCGCAATATTTCTTTGTGCCTAAAAGTGAAGTTGGAAAAGACGAGTACGAAAAAGGATTTGCCGCAAATGAATTGTTTAAGATGAATTCAATGGGCGTTACAACAGGCAAGGACAAAATTCTTGTAAGCGAATCTATAAAAGATTTACAGGATAATATTTCCACTGAATATGGATATTATGGTAAAGAATTTGTGAGAAAAGTTTTGTATAGACCTTTTGACAAACAATATCTTTATTATGATACATCAAAATTGGCAAGAGCAAGAGAATCTCTAGCAAAAAATTTTGAAAAAGATAATTACGGTCTATGTCTTATACGAATTAATAGCCGCGATGAAGGCCTAACCGTCTTTATTACTGATAAAATTACAGATAAAACATTGCTTTCTTCTAAAGATAACGCCAATGTTTTCCCGCTCTACCTTTACCCTACCGAAGGTGAAGAACAACTCGGCGAAACCCGCAAGCCCAATCTAGACGAGAAAATTTGGCATAAGATCGACGCATGCCTAGATGAATGTCATTCTGGAGGCCGAGGGCCGATAGAATCCATGGACCCTATCGAGGCGTCGCCTCTCCAGGGTGACAATCGTTCGCATATTACAACTCCAGAACAAGTATTCGATTACATCTACGGCGTTCTCCATACACCGTCCTATCGTGAAAAATATAAGGAATTCCTTAAAATTGATTTTCCGCGTATTCCTTATCCTGAAAACAAGGAGGATTTTGAACGCATTGCCTCCATTGGCAATAAACTCCGCAAATTGCACCTGATGGAAGAAATTCCACCGCAGGCGACCTCCTTCGACATCGAAGGCGATAATGTTGTAAGCGATATTCGTTTTGAAAAGGAGATCCCCGACCAAGTCGGGGAAGATATTGGCGGAAAAGTCTACATCAACAAGGCGCAGTATTTTGCGAACGTTCCTGAACTAGCCTGGAACTTCTACATCGGTGGCTATCAACCCGCACAAAAGTGGCTCAAAGACCGCAAAAACCGCACCCTTACCTTCGACGATATCTCGCATTACCGCAAAATCATCGCTATCCTTATCGAAACCCACAATTTGATGCAGGAACTCGATAAAAAAGCGTAATTACTTTTTGGAGGAAAGATGAATACTAGCCAAACAAGGCCTGAAAATGTTATATTGCCATCAAGCAATATGATGTACCCCTTCATGACACTTGACGACAACGCGGAAATTGTCCATTCCGAAATGGGCAAGGATGGCCGCGTTAAGGTGTACATCGAAAAGCCCGACGCAAAAGACGGCTTCCATCGGGCGACATGCTATTTACCCTCCTATACATGGGAAGATATATTCGGTTTTTCAGATGAGGAAATCAATCGCTATAAGAAGGTGATTGAATCTACGGCTCATTTGATAATGGAATTTTCTCAGAGAGGTGGGTTCAGCAATGCCGCAAATCTTTAAGATAGGATCTTTCTGGGTTTATTTCTGGTCCAACGAAGGTGTTCCTCTGGAACCGGTACATGTCTTGCAAAATATTCTTCGGATTATTGAAGCTCGTCATGAGGATGTTGTTGCGAAATGGATTGCTCATTTCAACGAAATATCGTATTTCTGCTAGACTTACTGCAAATTATGGTAAGGGATTTTCTATGACGAACTTGAAGCAGATGCGGGATTTCTATCTGACTTATCAAATTGGTCAGACGGTGTCTGACCAATTCGTCTTGAGCTGGTCCCATTACTTGTTCCTGATGCGTATCGATAATCCCGATGAACGGAAATTCTACGAAATTGAGGCGAAAAACTCGAATTGGAGCCTGCGGGAACTCAAAAGGCAGTTCGATTCCAAAAAGAAGGCTCAAAGATGGTGTGTCGTTCCGTAAAATTCTGCCAGTTTTTTTGCCGTTCCCGACATTACAATCCCAGAATCTTCAGGTAATCCATTCGACTGTTCAAAATTCGAATGACAAAAACTTTATCACGTTCGTTCCGGTAAAAGACCAAATACCCGCTGACAGAAAGGCAACGAAACTTCGTCAAGCTATTTACCTTACCTCTTAACGAAGGGCCGATCTCAGGGAAGACGGCTAAGTTGTCAATGGCATCAAGAATTTCAATGAGTTTTTCGTTCGCCGCCTTGGGACTTCCCAGCTCGGTTTCGATATAAGCTTTGATACCGTCTAAATCTTCGACGGCTTTTGGCGAAAATACGACGGAGGGCATCTAGACCTCGTATTTTTTCCGCACATCAGCGGCGGAAAGCCATCGTCCCTGTTCGGCGGAGCGTTCGCCTTCGGCAAGAGCCTTCTGTAGCTTTAGTTCGGCGACCATGCGTTCGTATTCCTTGATATCAATTACAACGTAACAACCGCGGCCGTTCTTAGTCAAAAAGACTGGAGAATCTTCGGTCACGTTCTGAAGAACTTCGTTATAATTGCGCAAATCAGAAACTGGCAAAATACAGGGCATGGGGAACCTCCTTTCCTAAAATACAAAATTTTAAGAATAATTGCAAGTAAAATTCAACGAAGTACGCGCCGTATTGCGAGTTTTCTGCCTTAAATCTATGTCTTGCAGGCATATCTAGTTATGAAAACAAAGTATTTGCAATATCTGAAAAATGAAGGTATATTTGAACATGTAAAGAATTCAACCGAGAGGAACCTATGAAAAAAGTATTGGTCTTGTCCAGCAGCTTGCGCAAGGGAAGTAACTCCGAAACCTTGGCGCAGGAGTTCGCGAAGGGTGCCGCCGAGGCGGGCAACAAGGTGGAATTCGAGTCGCTGCGCGGCAAGAAGATCGGTTTTTGCATGGGCTGCCTCGCTTGCCAGAAGAAGGGCAAGTGCGTCATCAAGGACGACGCTCCCGCCATCACCAAGAAGATGGAATCGGCGGACGTCATCGTGTTCGCCACACCCATTTACTATTACGAGATGAGCGGCCAGCTCAAGACGATGCTCGACCGCGCGAATTCCCTCTATTCCAGCGATTACAAGTTCCGCGAAATATACCTGCTCACTTCTGCCGCCGACACCGACGCGAAGGCCATGAACATCGCGAAGCGCGGCATTGGTGGGTGGATAGCCTGTTTCGATGGCGTGAAGCTCAAGGGCGCCCTCTGCGCCACGGGTGCCGAAAGCGCAGGCGACGTCAAGAAGAATTCCGCGCTCCTGAAAAAGGCGTTCACCATGGGAAAGAAAGTGTAATACAATAAAGTCATTCTCACGAAGGCTGGATTGCTTTTTGTCATTCTCGCGAAGGCGAAATTGCAGTTCGTCATTCTCGCGAAGGCGAAATTGCAGTTCGTCATTCTCGCGAAGGCGAAATTGTAGTTCGTCATTCTCGCGAAGGCGAGAATCTTAAGATGTCCGCCTGCGCGGACATGACGAGATGAGTTGAATTTTTAAATAGGAGATAAATCATGAAATCCAGATTCTTTAAAGCGGCGTTTGCCGTGGTTTCCGCATGCACCCTGATGGCATGCTCCCCCGAAAAAGAAAACAATGCTGCCGCGCAAGGTGCCGCCACGCCGGCCGCGCAGTCCGCAACAGAAGCAGCACAACAGACAAAGGAAGAAAATATGAACAAGCTTACGCTCACCGCCGAATGGGATAAGGTTTTCCCCAAGAGCGACAAGGTCGAACATTCCAAGGTCACATTCAAGAACCACTTTGGCATTGAACTCGCCGCCGACATGTTCGTGCCCAAGGACACGAGCCTCAAGGTGAACGGCAAGTTCCCGGCGATTGCAGTCTCGGGCCCGTTCGGTGCCGTCAAGGAACAGTCCAGCGGCCTTTACGCCCAGCAGATGGCGGAACGCGGATTCCTGACCATTGCGTTCGACCCGAGCTTCACCGGCGAATCGGGCGGCGAGCCGCGCTACATGAACAGCCCGGACATCAACACCGAAGACTTCATGGCGTCCGTGGACTTCCTCTCGACCCGCGACAACGTTGACCCGGAACGCATCGGCATCATCGGCATTTGCGGCTGGGGCGGCATGGCGATTAACGCCGCCGGCATCGACACCCGCGTAAAGGCGACGGTTGCCTCGACCATGTACGACATGAGCCGCGTAACCGCGAACGGCTACTTCGATTCTGCAAACAACGCCGACGCCCGCAACGAGGCTCGCAAGGCTCTGATGGCCCAGCGCACCAAGGACTTCAAGAACGGCACCTACGACCTGGCCGGCGGCGTGGTGGACCCGCTCCCGAACGACGCTCCTTACTTTGTCAAGGATTACTACGCCTACTACAAGACCCCGCGCGGCTACCACAAGCGCTCCCTCAACAGCAACAAGGGCTGGGCCGCCTCCGCAGGCACCTCGCTCATGAACACCAAGCTTCTCGCATACGCCGACGAAATCCGTAACCCGGTGCTCATCATCCACGGCGAAAAGGCCCACAGCCGCTACTTCGGCGAAGGCGCATTCGAAAAGATGACCGGCAAGAAGGCGGACGTCCCCGCAAAACTCGACGCCACCAAGAACTGGAGCAAGACCGTCGGCAACAAGGAACTCCTCGTCATCCCCGGAGCCTCCCACGTGGACCTCTACGACAACCTGGAAAAAATCCCCTTCGAAAAGCTGAACGAATTCTTCAAGACGAACTTGAAGTAAGCAAAAGACACAAAACCGCGACGATTCTCGCTGCTGTCCAAGGTCACAAATGTGACCTTGGTTGCTTTTTGTTGAATTTAAGCCAAACGCCTGGTACACAACCTTGTGGACCACAACTTTGTGTACTTTTTGGTGCACAACCTTGTGTATCGATGAAAAATAATGTATATTATAGGCGGAGGTTCCCATGAACGACGCTTTTATATATGGTTATGCGGTTGAGGGCGAAAACTTTACGGATCGCGAAGCTGAGACCAAAAGGCTCAAGGCGAATTTTGAGCATGGGGTAAACACCTTGCTTATCTCTAATCGCCGTATCGGCAAGACCTCCCTGGTTCGCCATGTCGGCCGCTTGGTGAATCCGAAAAAGGCCCTCGTCGTTTATTTAGACATTTTTGACTGTCGCAGCGAATACGATTTCTACAATAAACTTGCGACCGCAGTCTTGCAGCAGACTTCGTCAAAGATTGATTCTATCCTGCAAAATGCAAAGAATTTTTTGAGCCGGGTTTCGCCTAAAATCAGCATGGGGCCGGATCCGACGTCTGAATTTTCGCTTTCGCTGGGTATCACTCCGAAGGAATACGCTCCCGAGCAAATTTTGGAATTGGCCGAAAATATTGCGAAAAAGCAAAAGAAGCGCATCGTTGTTTGCATTGACGAGTTTCAGCAGATAGGCGAGTTTCCGGATTCGCTCTCTGTCCAGAAACGGCTTCGCGGTGCATGGCAGTTGCAGCAGAACGTTTCGTATTGTCTGTTTGGCAGCAAAAAGCACCTGCTCACAAACATCTTCCAGAACAAGAGCATGCCATTCTATCAGTTTGGCGACGCGATTTACCTGGGTGTCATTTCTACCGAAAATTGGGTTCCCTTTATCTGCGATAAGTTCAAGAAGCATGGACTTCGTATCGACAAGGAACTGGCTTCAAGAATTTGTGGCGAAGTGGAAAATTATTCTTCTTACGTGCAACAGCTTGCCTGGCTGGTAATGTTGCACACGGAACGCGAAGTTACTTCTGAAATAATTGATACCGCCATGAATGAACTCATCGCCCAGAATGCGGCGCTCTTTATGCAGCAGACAGAGGGGCTTTCCAGTTACCAGATGAACATGCTTCGAGCGATAGCCGCAGGAATTCATAACGGTTTCCTGTCGCAGGAGGTGCTGGAGACCTATCGCCTCGGGACTAAATCGAATATTCCCCGAATAAAGAAGGCCCTGATAGACCGAGATATAGTGGAACAGCGTGAAACGGGCCTCTATATCAGCGACCCCATATTCAACAAGTGGTTCAGGAGATTTTAAGAAATGAACATCAATTCTCTGCCGAAAGACTACCGTAGCCGTTTACTCCGTGAAACGAACTGCATCCACAAAGAACCGATTCCGTCTAAGACTCTTGCAAAACTTCTGAATGCTTGCCCAAAGGATTCCGTCCAGGATATTCATTTCTGCACGACGCCGGAACTAGAAAAAGACGAGGTTTGCGAAGAACAATTGCGCAAGGCCGAGTACATCGAAATCCTTAAAAAGCGAATTCCTAAAATATTCGAGAGCTTTGTCAAGTATTCCGGAGACTTTGAATTTTCGCTGTTCTTGGACCTTATGTTTAATGAATACGCAGGTGAGTCTCCCTTCAAGGAAATGTTCCCGGAAGGTTATCCTGCAAGATTCAATTTCCCGAACATTGACGAGCGCATTTTCAAGTTCGTAGAACAGAATTTGTCTATTGGGTTTATGTTCCTTTTCGGAACGGATGAAGACAACTTGACATTGGTTGTTCCTGAGGAATTTATTGAAATTGTGGATGGAACAAAACGGTCTATGGCAGGGTTCCATGACTATTGCAAGGTTTACGCCAACCTTTATGGCGTATGCAATCCCGAGACGGTCATCAGCAAGTGGAACATGGACCATGTCGACCGCACCCTGACCAAGAAACAAGGAGTTGCGGCAATCAACGAGTGCAGTTTGTTTACCCGTTATTTTACGAGCTATGGCGTGTGCCTTTGCGCCTGGAGTGTCGAAACATCTGTAGTGATTGAGCACATTATTGAAGAGCGCAAAATCCATCGCCCCTATAGGCCGACCAATGAGGAATTTAACGAGTGGCTTGACTATACGGACGATATCAATGAAAATCTTGCGGAATTCAAGACCATCCGCGATCACTTTAAAAAGTATTCGGATAAACCCGCCTTTGCTGATTTTGATGCTCACTGCCTTCTGGACGATTTGCGCATGGCTATGGAACATCCTGCTGCAATTGTTGAAAGGTATCGTCGGCAACTCGGCTTTACCCGTATCGATATGGACAAGATTACGCCCATTATCAGTGCCATTATGGAATTGAACAACAAGGCTAGACTTTGGGTTACTTACGGAAATGTTCCAGATGAATTGTCTTCGTCTCAAGAAAGTGGCTTTGGAATGAAGCAGAATATCGCCGTTGTTCGCTCGACGCCGAAAGTGGGGCGCAATGATCCTTGCCCTTGTGGTAGCGGCCTCAAGTACAAGAAGTGCTGCGGCAAAATGGTGAATTAGGGTTTGTTGAAACTTATTTTACTGGGATTTGGTTTATTGGCGGCTGTTTTTGTGCTGAAATGACATTATACCGGATTTGGAAACTGCAGATGAAATGTTTTGTCTTCAAGACGAACTTGAAGTAAGCAAAAGACACAAAACCGCGACGGTTCTCGCTGCTGTCCAAGGTCACAAATTGTGACCTTGGTTGCTTTTTGTCATTTTTTGCCATTTTTAAATGCTATTTTAGGGATATGTGCGTAAATGCCATATTGACAATTAGACATTCAAAACCTATTTTTTAGCGGAGGAATAAACCTATGGCAGTGGCAATAAGATCCATACCGACGCTTCAAGGGGAAGACGCTGAACGTTTTCTCAAGGAAGCCGAATACGCCGAAAAGAACGAGCGTAAACAGGATTTTGGAGATAAAATTCTGCTCGTTAGGAATTTCCTCCGCGAACAAGGTTTCTAGACATGACCCTTGCCGAATTTTTGAACCGATGCTCCTTTGCTCGGCTTTCTTCGGAATTGCTGCAAAGTTGCAACCCCTTCAAATGCGGAAATGAAGACCTTGACGAATTTTTCAGAGAGGATTTTCGACTATACGGTGAAAAACTTTTGGGAAAGACTTATGTCTTTCGTCTAAGAGAGCGTCCCGAAAGCATCGTTGCTGCATTTACAATATCAAACGATTCAATTCGAATCAAACAACTTGCTCCTGAAGACAAGGCGAAGATTGAATATGTCACGGAGAATGGCGAGAAGAATCTTCGCCGCTATCCCGGAGTTTTGGTCGGTCGCCTAGGGACGAATATTGAATTTGCCAAACAAGGTTTTGGCTCTGCAGTAATGGACTTCATCAAGGCTTGGTTCCGTAGCGACGAAAACAAGACCGGTTGCCGGTTTATCATCGTTGATGCAATCAATAAACCGGAAGTCATTCATTACTATCAGAAAAACAATTTCAAATTCCTTTATAGTTCCGAAATTAACGAAGCAAGGGCTCTTGGAATAAACGTGAAAATGCTGGGAGAAAAACCTTTGCATACACGTTTGATGTATTTTGATTTGATTGATATTAAATAAAGATGTTTTACTTCGGTGTTTATTTCCGTGAATTCATGCGCAAAAGGCATAGTGAGTCATAGCAAATAAGTATTTTGAATAGCTCGCATAATTATTTATATTGTGTATATGCGAAACTTTGTCCTTGTAGCGTTGTTCTTTCTGGTAGCTTGCAGCGATGCCGCGAGCCATTCGACGCAACCCGAAACCCAGACGCCAAAATCGTCCGCCGGTAAAACGCCCGGCGCAGTACCAACAAGTTCATCTGCCGGTTCAACATCTAAAGCGGGGGAGGCTCCCGTGAAACTCAAAATCCATGTGAACGACACCGCCTTCACGGCAACGTTCGAAGAAAATTCCTCGGCCAAGGCCTTCGCCGAATTCCTTGCGCAGGGCGACCTTACGCTCGACATGCACGACTACGGCAGTTTCGAGAAGGTGGCCGACCTGCCGCGCAGTTTTCCGCGTAACGACAAGCAAATCGACACCGACGCAGGCGACATCATCCTTTACCAGGGCAACTCCATCACCATCTACTACGACAAGAACTCCTGGAACTTCACGCGCTTGGCCCGTATCGACGACGTGAACAAGAAACGCCTCCAGCAGATCCTTGGAAAAGGGAACGTGAAGGCGACATTCTCGGTGGAATAAACAGCGAAAGCTCTAACTAACCCTTGTTTTTTTTTGTAATCAAATTTTTACCTTAAATTTCTAGTTGTTCTATTGACATTACAACAATAATTGGGTATATTTTGTGTTGTAACAATTAAAGAACAACAGAGAAATAAAAAACGGGCTTGGCCCAAGGAGACTCAAAATGGAAAAGAACAACTTTAAGACCGTAAATCTTGGCAAGGGCGTCGTGGAAGTCTACGATTTCGGCGCGGTCAAGCTGCATGCCTACAAGACAAACGACCTGATAACCGACGAATGTTTCTTGCTGGAAAAGGGCGGCAAGATGTTCATGGTCGAAGCCCCCTGTTTTTTCGACAACATTAGGGAACTGGAAGCCTACATCAAGGGCCTTTCGGTAGAATTCGTGGGAACGGTGATTGCCTACCATGGCGCGGGCGCGACCTTCATGAAGGAAGCTCCCGTGTACAGCACCCGCCATGCCGACGATTACAACCATAACGGAGGCGGTGCGGCCCTGATCAAGAATTTCACGGCGGCTTTTGGCGATGCTTTTGACAGCTCCATCTACGCGACGACGGACTTTATCGAAGGCGAGACTTTGAATTTGGCGGGCATCGACATGCGCATTGTCGCAACCCAGGAGGCATTCGATATCGAGTTTCCCGAAATCAACGTGGTCTACACCCACATGATGGGCCACGACGTCCATTCCATCGTGGCAGGGAGCAAGCACGCCGATGCCATCATCGCACAGCTCACGGATTACATCGACCGCGGAATTTCCCTGATTCTCACGTCACACTACACGGTGGAAAATCTGGAAGATGCCCGTGCTAAAATCCAGTACCTGAAGGTGATGAAGAATATTGCCCCCAAGAACGTGAACCCGGCGGCATTCAAGAGCGCCATGAAGCAGGAATTCGCGAACTACTCCGGCGAAAACTACTTGGACATGACGGCGGGAATGTTCTACAAATAGGCCAAGGCACGCGTGAACGCAGGCAACAATTGTTAAATTGTGGATTATGAAAGTCAGCGTTCGTTTTACGGCGGCGGTCCATACCTTGCTTTGCATCCACTTCTTCGAGGGTGCGGAACGGGTGACCTCGGAATTCATATCGGGTAGCACCGGCGTGAATGCGGTCATCATCCGCAAGGTCCTTTTGCAGCTACAAAAGGCGGGCTTGGTTGAGACGGCTCCTGGCGTAGGGGGCTCTCACCTTGCGCGTCCTGCCGACAAGATAACGCTCCTGGATGTCTACAAGGCCATCAACGATAACGACGAGGAACGGATCGTCTTCAGTTTCCACCCGGAACCGAATCCGCTGTGCCCCGTAGGCAGGAACATCCACCGCCTGCTGGATCCGGCCCTGAATTCGGCGCAGACGGCTCTGGAAATGGAACTGGAGAAGACGACCCTGAAGGGCCTCGCCGCACAACTCAAGACCGCCCCTGAACCGTCCGGGAGGAAACATGAACCAAGCAGAGCGCAGATTATTCCTGATAAAGTATCTATTGGCGGAAAGTCCCAGGTACAGCGGCACGACCATCCCCGCGGACGCCGAAGGACAGAAAATCCTGCTACGTTCCTTGATGAACGTGCGGGAGGCAGCCCCCGCAAGCGATGAATTCTACAGGATTCAGGACGAATACCTACAGGAATCCATCCGTGACCGCGGAATAACGGATGTCGCGGACATCGAAAGTGTTGGCAGGCGGTTCAGTGCGGGTGCGCCAGACCTGTTTGGCGATTCATTGTTCCTGTGGCGCGGCGACATCACCACCCTCAGGGTGGATGCAATCGTGAATGCGGCCAACAGCGGCATGACGGGTTGCTGGCAGCCTTGCCACAGCTGTATCGACAACTGCATCCACACTTTCGCGGGAGTTCGTCTCCGTAGCGCTTGCGACGCCCTGATGAAACGGCAAGGGCACCCCGAACCTACGGGACAGGCGAAAATCACGCCGGCCTACAACCTGCCCTGCAAATACGTGCTGCATACGGTGGGGCCAATCGTGGGCTACGGCCTTACGGAACGGGACTGCGAGTTGCTGGAATCGTGCTACAGGAACTGCCTCGAAGTTGCGGCCCGGAACGGCGTGGAATCGATCGCCTTCTGCTGTATTTCTACAGGCGTATTCCGTTTCCCGCCGGAACGCGCCGCCCAAATCGCGGTGGATACGGTGCTGGAATGGAAACGCCGTACGCAACCCCCCATGAAGGTTGTCTTCAACGTTTTCAGCGAAAAGGATGAGGCTATCTATGCGCGGATTTTTGAAAAAATCAACGGATGATTTTTCTGCCGAAGTATCGAGACTGAAAAAGGCGCTGGCAAGGGCGGATGCCGTCGTCGTGGGCGCGGGCGCCGGACTTTCGACATCGGCGGGTTTCACCTATTCCGGGGAACGCTTTGTCAAGTACTTCGCCGACTTTTCTGTAAAGTACGGCTTTTCGGACATGTATTCCGGCGGCTTTTTCCCTTACGGGACTCCCGAAGAAATGTGGGCCTTCTGGAGCCGCTATGTCACGATAAACCGCTACATGTCCGCCCCGAAACCCGTCTACGAAAATCTCCTGAAAATCCTACGGGATAAGGATTACTTTGTCCTTACCACCAACGTGGACCATTGTTTCCAGAAAGCGGGCTTTGACAAGGAACGGCTCTTTTACACCCAGGGCGATTTCGGGCTTTTCCAATGCAGCAAGCCGTGCCACCCCTGCACCTACGACAACGAAAAGCAGATTCGTGCCATGTTCGATGCCCAGGGATTTTCAAAAGAGACGGGCTTGTTCGGCGCCATGACCGTCCCTGCGGAACTGTTGCCCAGGTGCCCCATTTGCGGCCGCCCCATGTCCATGAATCTGCGTTCCGATTCCACCTTCGTAGAAGACGACGGCTGGCATCGTGCTGCAAAACGTTACCGCGAATTTCTCGACAGATGTAACGCCATGTGCGGCGGAAACGTGCTGTTCCTGGAACTGGGCGTAGGCATGAACACCCCCGGAATCATCAAGTACCCGTTCTGGCAAATGACCGCCCTGAATTCGAACGCCACCTACGCCTGCATCAACTACGGACAGGCCTACGCTCCCGGCGACATCGGACCCCGCTCGTTATGCATCGACAGCGATATCGGCGAGGTGGTGACGTCTCTCTCGGTGGAATAAACGTTTTCTTGTCACCTCAAGAAAAAAAACAATAATTCCCTTGCTGTTCAAAAATAATGTTTGTATATTTACGAACAACAAACAGGAACGAAATGGCCCAAAAGAGCAAATACTGTGAAGAAACAGAGACCTTGGCGAGGTATGCCAAGGCTTTGGCGCATCCCGCACGCGTAAGTATCATGCAGTTCTTGGCCAAGCGCAATACCTGCTATTTTGGTGATATCCACGAAGAACTGCCCATTGCGAAGGCCACGGTTAGCCAGCATTTAAAGGAGCTAAAAGAGGCCGGTTTGATCCAGGGTGAAATCGAAACGCCCAAGGTCAAGTACTGTATAAAGGTAACCTCTAAAAATTCATAAAAAAGTGTTGAAAAAATCGTCAGATTATGGTATAATAAAGATACTATAATAAAGGCGGTTGAAATGAAATGCAGATCAATCTTTTTGCGGAAGAAACACAATTACAGAGATTATCCGAACTCGGAGATTCATTGGAAAAACTGAATGTTATAGACTTTGAATCATTCAGACCTTTGCTTGAAAAGGTAAATTGTAAAGAACGTAAAAGCAAAGCCGGCAGACCGTCGTATGATGTTGTAATGATGTTCAAAATACTCGTATTGCAACGATTGTTTAATTTATCTGATGATCAAACTGAATACCAGATAACTGATCGAATGAGCTTTCAGCGTTTTATTGGCTTATCATTGGGAGAGCGTGTACCTGATGCAAAAACAATCTGGCTTTTTAAGGATACCATTACGCAAAAAGAAATAATTGAGCCTTTATTTAATCAGTTCACAGCGCAATTGGAATCGCAAGGTATTATAACGCATACAGGAACAATTGTTGATGCGACTTTTGTGGATGCACCGCGTCAGCGCAACACTCGTGAGGAAAACAATCAAATTAAAAATGGCGAGACACCCAAAGAATGGGAGAAAAATACCCATAAACTTGCGCAAAAAGATACAGACGCCCGTTGGACAAAGAAAAATGATGAAACTCATTACGGATATAAAAATCATGTAAAAGTGGATGCCGACAGTAAGATTATTACGGATTACGCAACCACATCAGCAAATATACATGACAGCAATGAATTTTCAGAATTTCTCGGAGAAGATGACAAGGTAATATACGCTGACAGCGCCTATGTGGGAAAAGAAATTCCGAAACATGTAGAAAACCGCATATGTGAAAAAGGATATCGCGGCAAACCGTTGACTGATGAACAAAAAGAAAGCAATCGAAGAAAATCAAAAATTCGATGCAGAATTGAGCATGTGTTTGGATTTATTACCGTATCTATGCATGGTCTTACTGTGCGTTCCATTGGCATAAAGCGAGCAGAGTTTAATATAGGTCTTACAAACCTTGTTTATAACTTTTGCAGATATACTATTTTAAAACGAAAAGAGGTGTACATGGGATAACTATGCCCAAATGAGAATAATTCTGAATATTTAGGGCTTATCCTCCCTGAATATTTAGCGAGAATCAATGGCAATCGGCTATTTCTTGCCTTGATTTTTGAAAAAATAATCGAAATAGAAAAATATTATGATTGGGAATCAATTTTTAGAGGTTCCCTAAACAAAAAAAACTGGAAAAAGGCCCAGGCATTGTTCAGTGATTTTTTCAATAAAGATTTTTGCAATAGGGAATGCGACTGCTAAAAAATTTTGCCATATATGTTCGTTATTCTACGAACTACAAACAAAAAAGAGGAAAAATGAAAAACATAAAAATACTCATGAGTCAGTGTGGCTGCAACATTGCTTTCGCCGAATCTGTCGAAAAAATCGTTAAGGAATCGGGCCTAGAAGCTTCAGTTTCCCGCATTGACGATGTTGTCCAAATGCTTCCGTACAATGTCATGACTTTACCCGCGCTTGTTGTTGATGAACGGCTTGTGTCCACAGGTAAAATTAGCGAAGATAAAATAAAAGAACTTATCAAAGGTGAAATATGAAGATACTCTTTCTTTGTACAGGCAACAGGTGCCGTAGTCAAATGGCCGAAGGATTTCTCAAGGCTCTGGATTCGTCGTTGACCGTATGTTCTGCAGGAACGTTTCCGGCAAAGAACGTGCATCCGACTGCAATCGAAGTGATGAAGGAACGAGGAGTTGACATTTCCCTTAATAAGCCAAAAAATGTATCGCAGTACCTTGATACATCGTGGGACTACGTTGTCACCGTCTGCGACAAGGCGAAAGAAAGTTGTCCGATTTTTTTGGGGGGTGTCAAGAACAGAATTCATCTTGGCTTTGATGATCCTGACGCGTTCAGAGGGACTGAAACCGAAATTCTGCAGGAATTTCGTCGTGTAAGGGATGAAATCGACACGGCAGTAAGGGCTTTCTATGATACAATCATTCACCGATAATCTTGTTTACAACATCATTAGATTGGATGGCTCGTCTCCTTTAGGCTCGACGATAAATTTCTTCGTTTACGACAGCCTCAAAATTATCCTGATATTGCTTTTTATTAGTTTCCTGATGGGGCTGCTGAATACATTTTTCCCGATTGAGGCGATTCGCAATTTTTTGTCGTCGCATCGTTTGTACGGAGTCCAATATTTCCTCGCCGCAATCTTCGGAGCGATTACCCCTTTCTGCTCATGTTCCAGTATTCCCCTGTTCATCGGTTTTGTCAGGGGCGGCATCCCCCTTGGCGTCACGTTCAGTTTTCTTATAACATCGCCACTTGTAAACGAGGTCGCTGTTGCCATGCTTGCGGGAACATTCGGATTGAAAGTGACTGTGATTTATGTAGGTTCCGGCGTGTTTCTTGGAACATTTTTAGGGATGTTCCTGGAACGGTTCAAACTGGAAAGATTTCTAAGCGAATGGGTGAAAAATTTGCAGCGGACAAACGAATCCGTCAATAACGATTCAAAGCCATGTAGCCTTAAGCAAAGATTCGTTCAAGTACTGCAGAAAATACCCCAAGTAGCAAGGGATGCCCTTGGTGTAACGCGTTCGGTTTTGCCCTATGTGCTTGCTGGCATTGCAATCGGCGCATTAATGCACGGTTATGTTCCTTCGGGATTTTTTGAAGAATACCTGTCAAAAGACAAATGGTTTGCCGTTCCCCTGGCGGTAATTCTTGCCGTTCCCATGTACGCAAATGCAGCTGGAGTTATTCCCATTGTCGAGGTTCTTGTTCAAAAGGGTGTCGCTCTTGGCACGGCTCTTGCCTTTATGATGGCCGTTGTGGGACTCTCGCTCCCCGAAGCCATGCTTTTGAAAAAGGTCATGACACTCAAGCTGATATTTGTCTTTTTCGGAACGGTTACAGCGGCAATCATCGTTCTTGGAATCGGCTACAATCTTTCTATAAGTTCCTGATTATTTAGTTTGTATATTTTATAAGGATGTATTTACGGAATATAGCGACATTTAAAAAGATATTGGTGCTTGTGCTGTTCACGGTATTTGCAAGTTTCGCACATGCTGAAACGCCCGCAGCCGATTCGACAAGCGTGGATTCCGCAGCCATCGATAGCGCACAAAAGCTTTCTCCGTTCGACCATCTGGGACACAACATGTTGCTGAGTGCGTTCGGCTGGCCGCTCGGATTTCACATGCTCGGCGGTGCGCTCACGTACAAGTTCTCGATGGAAAATAACGACTTGATGGTGGCGCGTTTTGCGGCCCGTCAGGACCAACTTGTTTACGGCATCGCGTTCACTCCCGGCATGATGATGGGGACGTTTTTCCCGATTCTTGTTCCGGGATACATGTACTTTATCAGCGACAACCGCGCGCTGAACAACACCGGCGCCGTCGCCGTGCAGGCCACCGCCGTAGCGTTCCTCTACAACAATATTCTCAAGGCGATTTCGGCTCGCGAGCACCCTGACGCGGAACTCAACAGCGGCGAGCGTTCCCGCGATTTCAAGTGGGGATTTTTTAGGCGCGGAGTATTTTACGGCTGGCCCTCGGGGCATTCCATGACCAACGCTGCCATGGCTATGAGCATCGCAAGCTACAACCGCGACAAGCCCCTCGTCGTGGCGGGCTGCGCCCTGTATGCGGGCTACATCGCGACAAGCATGGTGCTCGGCGCAAAAGGAGAAGCCCACTGGTTCTCCGACGCCGTCGCGGGCACCTTGATGGGGGCCTCCATCGGCTGGTACATCGGCAGCGTGTTCTACAAGGAAAAAGTCGGCGAAAAACAGACCCCGCCCAAATTCACCATCGCCCCGCTATTCTACGACGACACCAAAGGCGCCGTGCTCAGCGTGAGAATATAAGTCAAACGCCTGGTACACAACCTTGTGTAACGATGAAATTTACTTTTCTTTCGCCAAAACTCATCGTTTGAGCGAGTTTTGGCGAAAATAAAGATGATGTCTCGCCAAAACTTAAATTTTTATTGACTTTTGGCGAAAAATGTTATAAATTTAAGATCATGAGTATAATTGGAAGAAATTCTGAAATCGAACTGCTAGAGCGATATATCGCCTCTAAAAATGCAGAATTCATCGCTTTATACGGTAGGCGCCGCGTAGGGAAAACCTTCCTCGTCAACCAGACCTTCAAAAGCCAATTCGCTTTTTCAATGACCGGAGTCCTGGAAGGTAAAAAGGACGACCAAATAGACGCGTTCCTTGACGCCATGGACATCTTCGGTTACAAGAGCAATGAACGTCCTAAAAATTGGATGGAAGCGTTTTCTCAACTGCGCAAAGCCCTTTCGGACAGAATTTCTAACGGCAACCCCTGTATCGTTTTCATTGACGAAATTCCAAGCCTCGATACACAAGGTTCTGGTTTTACAAAAGCCCTTGGGCATTTTTGGAATAGCTGGGCTTCGACCCAAGACAACTTTAAACTCATCGTATGTGGTTCCGCAACATCCTGGATGATAAAGAACCTCATCGACAGCAGAGGAGGGCTGCACAACAGGATTACACACGAGATAAAGCTTCTGCCTTTTACGCTCAAGGAAACCGAGGAATATCTACTCTCAAAAAACTTCACTTGGTCCAGGCAAATGGTCTTGCAGTCGTACATGTTCACAGGCGGTGTTGCCTACTACCTCAGCCTCTTCGACGAAAGCGAAAGCCTTGCCCAAAACATAGACCGACTTTACTTCTCCGAAAACGGGGAAATGCGGCGCGAATACAAGCGACTTTTCAAGACTCTTTTCAATGCGGCAGAACCATACATGCGTATTGTGGAAACACTCGCTCAAAAAAAACAGGGCATGACCCGCAAGGAAATCATCTCGTCAATGAAGGCTGAAAAAGGCGGAACCCTCTCCGAGCAGATTCAAAATCTCATCGAATGCGGATTTATCCGAAAATACATGGTGCGCGAAAAGAAGGTCGTCAAGGAAAACAGCGGCATTTATCAGCTGGTCGATCCGTTTACCTTATTCCACCTATACTTCAACAGCAAAGCCAAGGGCGACACCCGCTTTTGGGAGAACCACATCAATACCCCCATCGTGAATACTTGGCTTGGGCTCGCTTTCGAAAAAGTCTGCCTGCTCCATACTCAACAAATTAAAGAAGCTCTCAGGATTGATGCGATTTCGACACAGCAGTATTCTTGGCGCAGCAAAGACAAGAAAACACCTGCCCAGATTGACCTGATTATTGACCGGGCCGACGGAATGATAAACCTTTGCGAATTGAAATACTCCGAAATAGATTACACCCTTACCGAATCGGAATTCAACAAGATGGAACGCCGTTTTGCAGCGTTCGTGAGCGAAACCGGAACCCGCAAGGGAATATTCAAAACGCTCATTACGGCAAGTCCTTTGAAAAAGAACCAATATTCAGAATCAATTCCCGTTAAGCTTACTGCGGATTGCTTATATTGAAAAGCATTTGTTTCCATTATGCGTCCCGCGCATACTGAGCATGAAAATTAAGCATTTTGCGCAAGCTCCGAAAAAATTTATATTATATGCGAAACATTTCGGAGTGGCAAAATGAAACTCAAGTTTTTAACGCTATTTTCAATCCTTGCGCTCGCTGCGAGCGTGTTTGCGGAGAGTGCCATGAGCAACATTACGGTAAACCTGCGCTATACGGGTAAGAACGGGGCGGCAAAGAAGTTCGCCGAAGAGATGGTCTCTAGCGGGACGGTGGCGAAAATCCGTGCCGAGAAGGGCAACATCCGCTACGAATATTTCCAGTCGCTGGACGATCCCGAGACCATCTTGCTGATTGACGCGTGGGAAAGCCAGGCCGCCATCGACGTGCACCACGCTTCGCCCATGATGAAGACGATTGCGAAACTCCGCGACAAGTACGACCTGAAAATGACTGTCGAACGCTTCACGCCCGACAACACCATGCCCAAGACCGACGAAAAGTTCATCAGGAAGTAAGTCGCGACCATGTAACGCCCGCGCGCTGTTTGTCGAGAAGGCGTCCAGCGGGAAATAGGTCGACATTTTTCTCGGCACATCAGCCTTTTACAAACAAAAGATTGTTTACATGCTCCGTAATGTAAAGTTCCGTGTCGGTCTCCACCAAGTCGTAACTATCTACAACAGCCTTGTCGTGTTTCTTAAGCACATCCCGATAGCCGGCGACAGTTTCCTTCTTTCTGGCGAAGCGCATGGAACTGTCAAAACAGTCCCGCAGTTTCAAGCCGCAATTGGCGCATTCGCTAATCCATTCTTCCTTTGTATAGAACTTGACGTGTCCGTCTTTTCGGAGTTTCATGTAGTCGTCGACAAAACCGTCTTTGTCGCAGTCGTTTGGGCGGGGGTCCGAAACAAAAAATTGTCCGCCTTGCCTTAATACCCTGCTCACCTCGCCAATGCCGTGCCCAATGTCAGGGAAATGGTGCATCGCGTACCTTGTCACCACGACATCGAACGAACCCGCCTCAAACGGGAAATCGACACCGTCATAACTTACAAACGAGAGGTTCTTGGCTCCTTCGGCCTTTGCCCTTGCGCGGTTTGCTTCGAGTGCGTCGCAGACGATGTCCAGGCCGATGATTTCGCAACCAGGATTGTCTTTCGCTAGCGGAAACGAAAGATAGCCGCTTCCGGTCCCGAGATCAAGAACCCTCATACCTTCAACAATTTTTACGAATTCGGTTATTTTCTCAAGATGCTCGGAATCCTGTGTTTGCCTGTTGTAAAAATCGCCAGTGGCAAAACATTCCTCAAAACCTTTCCGAGTATCATTTATATTTTCTTGAATATCCATGATACCAGTCCTTTCGTTAGCAAAGAAAATATACATTTTTGGAACGACAAATTCTTGAGGCTTAATTTGGGGACTTGAATAATCAAGATGTGCATGTATGTTTAATCTGCAGAATTTGTCGCTCCGTCAGAAAGTTGCGAATATGCCCTTTTTAAACGACGTGATAATTCTTAAAATTGTGCCGTCATGCGCCCGCGTCTTTTTAAAATCCTTGCTTCGCTGTTGCTGTTCTTAAGCGTTTCAGCCTTCTCACAAAAAGCAAATGGTGAAATTCCGCAGATTCCGGATAGCCTCCGCAAGAAAATCGAAAACGAAAATGCTGTTTTCAGTATTCAGGAGGCTCGCGAACTTCGGAACGCTATCCGTGGTGATTCGGCAGACGCAGCCGATGCCATTGAAGCACCGATCATTCCCAAAGACAGCCTGTTTGGCACCCACGTGAATCCGCTTATCGTCGGGACCGAAGTGCTCGGGCTCAACGCCTTTGTGTGGGCATGGGATTACTGGGTCCTGGACAAGAGTTATGCACATACGGGCCCCAGCTATTGGAAACGCAACTTCCGCGAAGGCTGGGAATGGGACCATAACCATTGGGCCATCAACTTTTACGGACACCCGTATCAGGGCTCCATGTATTACGCTACGGCCCGTGCCAGCGGTTACGGTTTTTACGGAAGCATGGCGTTTGCCGCCCTTGGGAGCTCCACCTGGGAAATGTTCTGCGAAACGGAATACCCGGCGCCGAATGACTTAATTTCTACGACAGTAGCTGGCTCCATGTTTGGCGAAGTCCTCTACAGGCTTTCCCGCGCATCGTACAACGGTTCCAAGGTGCCCTGGTACAGGCATCTGCTCGCTTTCGCCCTGGAACCCGCCGGATATGCCCAGCGCAGGGTGTTCGGCAACAGGGATTTTTACACGGGCTGGACACCAATCGAGTTGACGGTTGCCACGGGTATTGGCTCCAGGTTCGGTTCTGACTATCGGTTCGGTGGCGAAGATGCCGACGAGCTGGATGCCGAATGGAACGACCGTCACGGAATGATGGCGGTTTCCCTTGAGTATGGTCGGCCCTACACGAGGGTAAGGCGGCCGTTCGATTACTTCACTTTAAACTTCTTCGGCGAAGGCGGACTTGAAGGGGATGTGTTGCAGATGGATATCATGGGGAAACTTGTGAACAGAGGTATCCACGGGCGAGGCCATTGGCTTGATTTTTCGGTGAATCTGGATTATACGATACTTTTTACGGGGACCTTGCCACGGTAAGCACGCTTTCGCTTGGCGGGGCCATGGACATAGCCCTTTGGCTGACTCCCAACTTGCGGTTCCGTGTCATGAACCAGGTTTACTGGATTATGCTTGGCTCTGCCGACATGGGCTACGATGACATTATCCAAGAATTTCACCCGGATTACAAGCCCGACATGGATAGCTACCAGTACAATTCCGGCGTGAAATACAGCCTGATGATAGAAACCCTATACAAGAGGTGGAGAATCTACAACAAGACGACGATAGATGCCATGAAGACCATCGAGGGAACGACTGCGGAATATGGCGTTTCGGGCTGGGATTTCTTGCTCCTCAACAACACCGCGCTGGAATACAGGCTGTTCTCCTGGTTGGATTTGGGCCACAGGCTTGACACCTACGTGAAAATGGCTGCCTATTCCTCGGAATATGCTGAACCCATGTCCAGGCGCATCCACGCCTTTTCGTGGTACCTGAATTTCCACCTGCTAGGGAGTTGACGCCAGCGTCACCTTGAAAAATTCCACGTTCATTTCGCGGTCGGCGAGCGGCACAATTTTGCGGTCCTTGGGAATTTCGTAATCGAACTGGTGGTCCGAAACGAAAGTCAACAGCGAAGACTGCTCGATAAGCTTTGAAATGCCCTTCACGCTGTCGTGCTTGATGAAGGTGGCGTCGGGAATCTTCTTGCGCTTGACCTGCTCCCAGAACCCCACGTTGCTGCGCTGGATGATGGTCTCGCCCTTGAGTTCCCGGAGCCGGATGGACTTGCGCTTCGCAAGCGGGTGCTTCTTGGGGAGTGCAATTGAGAGCCGTTCCTGCATGTATTTTTCGGCACGGTATTTCTTTGCGCGTGGGGCCTTGAGGGTGATGCCGATATCCGCCGAGCCCTCGTTCAGCGCCTTCAGCACGCCCGCCTCGTTGTCGATAATCTTGTAGGTGACCTGTGCCCCCGGGTGCTTTTCTTGCAGTTCCTGCACCATCCGCATGGCGGGGAGAATGGCCACCGACGCGATAGAGAACGTGCGCGCACCCGCTCCCTGCGGGCTCACCTTTTCCATCATCTCGCCTTGCAAATCCATGATGCGCTTCGCGTATTCGGCAACCGTGCGTCCCTTCTCGTTCAGCTCGATGCGGTTCTTTTTGCGCTCGAAGAGCGGAGCACCGATTTCGTCTTCCAACTTTTTGAACGCGCGGCTCACCGCCGGCTGCGAAGTGTAGAGCTTGTCCGCTACGGTAGAAAGGGTCCCGTATTCCAGGAACCCGGCCAGCAATCGCAAAATGTAGGTCTCGACAAACATAAAAAGCCCCTTTTGGGGGAGAATATAATAAATCCGCTATGCGTCAAGTGAATAGTGGGGCTATTTTCACCAGTTTTCGTAGCGGTGTCCTGTATCAAGGGCGGCGATTTGCTTCATTTCGTCGTCTGTCAACTCAAAGTCGAAAATCGATATGTTTTCTGCGATGTGGTCAGGGTTCTTGGAGCCCGGAATGGCAATGTAGCCCGATTGCACATGCCAGCGCAACACCACCTGTGCGGCCGATTTCCCGTGAGCCTTCGCTATCTTTGCGACAACCTTGTTCCCCAAAACATCTTCGTTGTGGCCGCGCCCGCCCAGCGGGTAATAAGATTCCACCACAGCGCCGTATCGTTTTGCGTATTCCTTGAATTCCGTGTTCTGGTAGAACACATGGTTCTCGTTTTGCACCACGGCAGGCTTGATTTCGAAATCGGCAAAAAAGCGCTTCGCCGTCTTTTCGGTGTAGTAGTTCGAAATGCCGATGGAACGGATCTTCTTCGCCTTCACCGCACGTTCCATAGCTTTGTAAACCGCCTTATCTTCGGCGTCGCTCCCGTGCTGGTGCAACAGCATCAAGTCAATATATTCGAGTCCCAGCTTTTCGAGTGAGTCGTCGATGTCTTCGTCTAAGGAGTTGCTCCACGGCACCAGTTTCGACGTCACGAACAAATCTTCGCGCTTCACAAGCCCCTCGTCAATCGCCCGACGAATACCCCTACCCACGGCTTCTTCGTTGTCGTAATATTTTGCCGTATCAATCAATCGATACCCGTTCTTGATGGCGACATAGACAGCGTCTTCAGCCACCTTGCCGCGCAAAGTCCACGTGCCAAGTCCGAGAACCGGCATATCGAAACCCGAATTCAACTTGACCGTTGGGGCCGCCCCTTTGCTATTCTGCACGCTTGAATCTCCTTTGTTCGAAACTTTCGGCATAGCCTGCGACGCAGCATCGCTCGAACACGCCATGAACAGGAAAACGAACAAGAAACTGAACCACCTCATGCCCTAAAAATAACCAAATCCCGTCATAAATCAAAATACTTATTTCGCATAAAAGATATGCTTTGAAGGCATAGGCGGGGGAGGTGTTCCCCTCGCTCACCTTCGGCAGGCTCAAGGACCGGGCCGGGAAAATGCCCATAAGACATTGGTTACGGTGGTAATTTTTTCTCTGTAGATTCGCAAACATTACTGAAATCAGCCCTAAGTCACACTAGTCTTGTTGCACAAACGGACAGAAAAATGTATATTGGAAATGTAATAATAAGGGAAAACTATGGTGTTCGCCGAAAACATATTACGGATATTCCGTGAAAACAAACTTCTTGCGAAGTATCGCCTGAAGGATGTCTTTGTTTTCGGTTCGTCTGTTCGAACAGCAACTCCCAACGACATCGACCTGCTAGTCCGTGATTTCCAGGACTACAATGACCTGTTGTCCTTGCGAAAGGAACTTTCCGAAAAAACTGGCAAGTCCGTGGATGTCGTCATAGAGAAGTTCGCAAACCCCATTATCCTGTATCGAGCAAGCAAGGAGTCCATCCGTGTCGAATGACCCTAGGAACGACCTTTTCCACTTATTGGGAATGCTCGAATCCCTGTTGAAAATTCAAAAATATACACGGGATATTCATTCCACCGAAGAACTTCTTGAGAAAGAAGACCAGATGGTATTCAATGCGTGTCTGACCCTGCTTGCAAACATAGGCGAATCCATCAACAAACTCTCGGACGCCGCCAAAGCGGGAATCGCAAGCGAAAACATTCAGGCAATTCGCGGTATGCGCAACAGGATTGTTCACGATTATGCGGGGCTCGACTCGTTTGTTGTTTACAACACTATAAAGAACGATCTTGATCCGCTAAAGGAAACCTTTATCAAAATCATTAGAGAAGGTCTAGCAAACAAGTCCTTTGACGAAGGTGAATTTGAAGCAGCGAAAAACGCGGGCTTTTACAAGTTCATTGATTTCAGCGTAATTTAAGAGCTGTCGTACCGACCTGGCCCTTGACTGGGGAATGCCCAGCTTTTTACTCCCTGTTTGCGAAAGCCTTGATGCCGCCTTCCATGAGGGTGGCGGCAAGTTCAATCATTTGTTTAAGCGGGATTTTGCGGCCGTCTTGCACCCACTGGCGGCAAAGTACAAGAAGTCGCCCGCGCAGATTATCCTCCGCTGGCACGTGCAGGAAGGATTCTCCACGATTCCGGGGGCCCGCAACCCGGATTATATCAAGGAAAACATCGAGGTCTATAACTTCAAGCTTTCCGAAGACGACATGAAAAAGATTCGCGGCCTAGACAAGGAAAAGCGCTTCTTTACCTCAACCCTTGCCGAAATCCAGCATTTCAAGGACTGGAACCCCGGCGACTAAAGGCCTTCATTGTCGCCGACCGTTTGCTCACTATGCGCCACACGCATAGTGGGCATAAAAATTACGCATTACGCGGCCGTCCTGAAATTATTTATATTAAAGGCAACCGGTTCAAGGAAATTTTTAACGAAAAAGGCGGATCCCATGAAAAAAATCACCTTGATTCTTTTATCACTTCTTCTAGGAGTCTCTATGGCAGCAGAAAAGAAAATCCTCGTCGTTTACTATTCCCGTGCCGACGAAAACTACACCGTCGGGAACATTTCCAAGGGCAATACCGAAATCATTGCCGAGATGATTGCGAAAAAGACGGGCGGTACGCTCCTGCATGTGGAACCCGCGAAGGAATATCCCAAGGGCTACGACGACTGCATCAACGTGGCCAAGAAGGAACTTGCGCAGGACGCGCGCTCGGCCATCAAGCCGGTGAACGTGAACCCCGAAGAATTCGACGAAATTTACGTCGGTTACCCGGTGTGGTGGGGCGAAATGCCCATGCCCATGTTCACCTTCTTCGAGAAGTATAACCTGAAGGGCAAGACGATTCACCCGTTCGTGACCCACGAGGGCAGCGGCCTCTCGGGTGTTGCCCGCCTCAAGAAGGTGACCGGCGCGAACGTGACCCCCGGCCTCGCCATCTACGGACACGTGGCTCAGAACGAACGCGACAAGGCCCAGAAAGAAGTCGATAAGTGGGTGAAGTAGGCTGATTGCGCCTCACTTAGGATTGCTAGTCCTCTTCTTCAATTCAGTCCAAGAGCTAGCTTTCTCTAAAATCGGCCTTGGAGAGAATGTCTCTGGCCTGTTCAATTTGCTTGAATAAAAAAAAGAGATGAATCCTGTTCACCTCTTTTTCTTTTTTGTAGCCTTTTCTTTTTTTACTTTACATCGTTCCACTTGCGGATGAGGCCGGTGTAGATATCCCGCAGCTTTGCAAGGGAAATGTTGGAAATCTGGTTCTGCTTGTTGACAATCACGGCGATGCCGTCCCGGGCGATGGTCTGGGGAGTCAGGGCTTCCAGTTCGCTGGGTTTCAGGTTGCGGCTAGCCATACCGATATCGCAGGTCCCTTCCTTGGCGGCCAGCATTCCCGAAGAGGAATCGTTGGTCTGGATTTCGATTTCCATTTCCGGATTCAGGGCCATGTAGGCCTCCTTGAGCTTTTCCATGACCGGGGACACGCTGGAAGAACCGGCGATGACGATCTTGCCCTTCAGTTTTTTGGCCTGGAACTTTTTGCCGTCGGAAACTCCGATATAGCCGTTGCCTTCGATAATGGCCTGGCCATCGGCACTCAGGATAAAGTCCACGAAGTCCTTTACGGCGTCGTTCATCTTGCCCTTGGTGGCGATGTTGAAGGGACGGGCGATGGGGTACTTGGCGGCCTTGATGTTTTCCTTGGTGGGGGCGAATCCGTCAATATCCAGGGCCTTCACGGAACCGTTCAGGGAACCTAGGGAAATGTAGCCGATGGCGTATTCGTTACCGGCTACGGAGCTCATGACACCCTGGGTGCCGTCGATGGTGATGGCTTCCTTGGTGGTATTGTCCTTCTTCTTTCCGTTCTGCTTGATAAGGGTGCCCACCAGTTCGGTAAAGGCGTCCCGGGTGCCGGAACCTGCTTCTCGCGCGATGACGGAAATATCCATTTGTTTGGCGGCGGGGGCTTCGGCGTTCTTTTCTTCGTTGTTCCCGTTGCAAGCGGCGGTAATACCCATTACGGCCAAACTAATTGCACAAACGGTTAAAGCCATTTTTTTCATTCTTGAATCTCCTTAGTTGGTTTTGAATGATGGCCACAAGTTAGACAAGGCGTGTAAAGTCCCAATAGTGGGTTGGGTAAAATCTTTGTAAAGCCTTCGCCCCTCTTTTATTCTTTTCAAGAACTTCACAAATATTTTACTTGGCCATCCCTTCAGTTTTTACAATGACAATCTAAGTTGATGCCGTCATTCAAACAGGGCTTGTCCCAAAGGAGTTCAAAATGACGATTAAGAAATCTTGCATCATCGCAGCTGTTGTTACGACTATCGGCATGGCTAGTGCCGCCGAAGAATCCAAGGCCAGTGGCTTTGACCTGACCGGAAATATCCAGACCCAGGCCTACAAGGCCCTTTACGATAACGAAAAGGAAAACACCCTGGATAAGTTCTGGTTCCGTGCCAACATCGGCGGAAAGTACAGCTCTGAAGATTTCGATGCCCAGGTGACTATCCGCATGTATGCCCCTCACTTTAACGGTGGCGCTGACCGTTTCCAGGCCGATACCTATTACGGCAATTACAAGTGGGCGGCTTCCGGACTGAACTTGAAACTGGGTCACTGGAAGACGGATACGGAAGGTGCCGGCAACTTCGGTGCTTACCTGGACAAGAACCTTTCTACGCGGGGCTTCCTCGCTCGTGACTATTCTCACGATGCCGTGGAGCTGGGCTGGAAAAAGGCCGGTAACCAGCTGAACGTAATGGTGGGTACCGATGACGAAAACTTCAACAAGGGTTACCTCCGCGTGAACGACGACTTGAAACTGGGAGATGCCCTGAAGCTCGGTCTGGGTTACCGTGCCAACGTGCTCGATCCGGTGCAGTATAGCGCTGTCCTTACCCATGTGGTGGATTTCCGGGTCCGCTACCAGGCCTCCAAGCAGCTGGCGGTATATGCAGAAGCGGCAGCTATCATGACCGGCGAAGACGACGAGGTGAATGCAGCTTCCATTGAAGCGGGCACTGCCGTAAAGCCCCTCTACGGTCAGGATACCCAGTACTTCCCGGTGTACGGCGGCGTGGAATTTCCTACCGGTGGTATTTTTGACAAGGCCTTTGCCGAAGTGGAATACGTCGCTAATCGTGACGAACTGAACACCGATGCCGATGAATTGGGTTGGGCCGTAGGTCTCGTGAAAAAGATCGGTTCCCACGGAAAAATCCAGGCGACGGTCTATAGCGAAAACGAAATGTCCGATGTAGGCTTCAGCGCCCGCCTCACGACTACCATCAAGTAATCCTATGAAACTCAGTTTATCCAATCCATTTAAGGAACGGGCCGCATCCACCATCTTCCTGGTCTCTGCGCTGGCAAGCATTCTGTTTGTGGCCCTGATCTGCGTGTTTCTTTTTGCAAATGGTGTCCCCGCCATTCTAAAGATAGGCGTTCCGGACTTTTTGTTCGGAAAGGAATGGGCCCCCACGGACGAGCCTGCGGTCTACGGGATTTTTCCCATGATTCTCGGCAGCCTCTACGTGACACTGGGGGCCCTAGCCATCGGTGTCTCGGTGGGGCTCCTGTCGGCCATATTCCTGGCCCGGTTCTGCTCCGAAAGGCTTCACAGGACCCTGAAACCCGCCGTGGAACTCCTGGCCGGCATTCCCTCGGTAATCTACGGCTTCTTTGGCCTGGTGGTTATCGTGCCCTTTGTGCGGCAGCACTTTGGCGGGAGCGGTTTCAGCATCTTGACGGCCTCGATCCTGCTTGGAATCATGATTTTACCGACCATCATTTCCGTTTCCGAAGCCGCCCTGCGGGCGGTCCCCAACAGCTACTACGAAGGTTCCCTGGCTCTCGGGGCCACCCACGAAAGGAGCGTGTTCTTCACGGTACTTCCGGCGGCCACGTCGGGAATCGTGGCGGGCATTATCCTGGGCTTTGGCAGGGCTATTGGCGAAACCATGGCGGTGATTCTCGTGGCCGGTAACCAGGCCCGAATGCCCGACGGTATTCTCGGGGGTATCAGAACCTTGACCGCCAACATCGTGCTGGAAATGGGTTATGCCACGGACCTGCACCGTGAATCCCTCATTGCCACCGGCGTGGTGCTGTTCATCTTTATCCTCATTATCAACCTGCTGTTTTCCATTCTCAAGAAGAGGGTTATCAAATGATCGGATACTATAAGCGTTCGCCCCTTTCGCTGTTCCTGAGAATCCTCGTGACCCTAGCTATTGCCATTACGGTTTGTTCCCTGGGGTTCCTGGTCCTCTATATATTGGTGAAGGGTATTCCTTTCTTGAAACCCTCCCTGTTTTCCCTGACCTATACTTCGGAGAACGTGTCTTTCCTGCCCTCCATCCTGAATACGGTTATCATCGTGTTAGGCTCCCTCCTGGTGGCAGGCCCCCTGGGAATCTGTGCCGCCATCTATACGGTGGAATACGCCCGTCGCGGAAACAAGATCGTGGGACTGGTGCGGCTCACTACCGAAACCCTTTCCGGAATCCCCTCCATTATCTACGGCCTTTTCGGAATGCTGTTCTTCGTGACCGCCCTGCACCTGGGATATTCCCTGGTCTCCGGTATCTTGACTATTTCCATCATGATTTTGCCCCTGGTCATGCGCACCACCGAAGAGGCCCTGCGGGCAGTTCCGGATAGCTATCGCGAAGGTTCCTACGGCCTCGGGGCAGGTAAGCTCCGTACCGTGTTGTCGGTAATCTTACCGGCGGCCGTTCCGGGAATCCTTGCAGGCGTAATCCTTGCGGTGGGCCGCGTGGTGGGGGAGACTGCCGCCCTTATCTATACGGCAGGTACGGTGGCGGATTTCCCCAAGGGAATATTCTCTTCGGGTAGGACCCTGTCTGTTCACATGTACGAACTTTCTCGAGAAGGTTTCCATACCGGCGAGGCCTACGCCACCTCGGTCATCCTCATTCTAGTGGTCCTTCTCATCAACTGGATTTCTAACAATTTTGCAAAGAAAATCGGGAAAACCTAATGACCCCTAACGAAAAAATTTCTATTCGCGGCATGGACCTGTACTACGGTAATTTCCATGCGCTGAAAGACGTGAACCTTAACATTATGCCCAACGAGATCATGGCCTTTATCGGGCCCTCCGGCTGCGGCAAGAGCACCCTGCTCAAGTCATTGAACCGTATGAACGATCTGGTGGAAGGTTGCAAGATTACGGGCCACATCCTCCTGGATGGTCAGGATATTTACGGGAAAATGGACCCCAACATTCTCCGGAAAAGGGTGGGCATGGTGTTCCAGAAACCCAATCCCTTCCCCATGAGCATCTACGACAATATCGCCTACGGCCCCAGGACCCACGGTATCCGCAACAAGGCGGAACTGGACGAAATCGTGGAAAATTCCTTGCGGAATTCCGGTGTGTGGGTCGAGTTGAAGGATCGCTTGAAAAAGAACGCTCTAGGCCTTTCCGGCGGTCAGCAGCAAAGGCTCTGCATTGCCCGTGCTCTGGCGGTTTCGCCGGAAGTGCTCCTGATGGATGAACCCACCAGCGCCTTGGACCCCATTTCCACCTCCATTATCGAGGACCTGGTTCTGGAACTCAAGAAGGACTACACTATCGTCATGGTGACCCATAACATGCAGCAGGCCACTCGCGTTTCCGACAGGACCGCCTTCTTCCTCTTGGGGGAAGTCATCGAAGTCAACAAGACAGAAACCCTGTTCTCGCTGCCCAAGGACAAGCGCACCGAGGACTACATTACCGGGAGATTTGGTTAATGAGAAACCGTTTTGATTCGCAACTGGAAGCCCTGAACAGGGGCATTATAGAAATGGGCGCCCTGGTGGAAGATTCCCTGAAGGCCTCCATCGACGCCTTGTTGGCCTTTGACCGCGAAACTGCCAAGAAGATTGTGGTGGGCGACAAGGAAATCGACCAGAAGATGAAGGAAATCGAGACCCTTTGCCTGCGGCTTTTGCTGAGTCAGCAGCCCGTAGCCCGGGACCTGCGCCTAATTTCGGCCTCCCTCAAGATGGTGGGGGACCTGGAACGCATTGGCGACCAGGCTGCAGATATTGCCGAAATCGTGGCGGAGTGTACAGACCTGGATGGGGCTCCCCTGAAACTGGCCGCCATTCCGCCCATGGGCATTGACGTGCTTAAGATGCTGGCCCAGAGTATCGATGCCTTTGTCCGTAAGGACTTGAAGCTGGCCAAGATTGTAATTGAAAGTGACGATGACGTGGATTTCCTTTTCCGCTCTGCCAAGCGTGAACTGGTGGAAACTATCAGGAAGACGGAAAGCGATGCCGAGAGCATTATCCATTCCATCATGATCGCTAAATACCTGGAACGCATCGGCGACCACGCCATGAACGTGGCCCAGTGGGCCATCTTTGCAGAAACCGGTACTCATCACGGTGTCAGCCTCTTGAACGGGGTCGACGATTTCGATGATAAGTAACTAGAAATATTATAAAACTGACTTTACCAGGGCCTGTTTATGGGTAGCCGTAGTTTCAATATCGGAACCCTGCGGCTGCTCTGCGGCCTGGTGGACATGGATTCCGTAGATGACATGTGCGACGAAATCCGCATGATGATGGTGAACTGGGGGCCCGTTTCTATTATCGGTTCTGGTGGATACATCAACAAGCTTTACCGGCTGGTGCCCAAGAAGGTGTGGCTGGACAATCGCCTTTCCCTGGTCCAGCTGGAACGGCTTTAAGAAAATATAAATTACCCGAAGGACTATACCGTCGTCATGGTGACCCATAATATGCAACAGGCTACCCGCGTTTTCGATAGGACCGCCTTTGACCCGACAGAGCCATAAGTGGGAGAAATAGGCTTGCTTCTAGCAGAAGGTCACGGTGATTTCCGTGCCTACGCCTATGGCGGATTGTAACGAAATCTCTGCATGGTGTACTTCGGCGATATGCTTAACAATGGCAAGGCCCAATCCCGTGCCACCTGTAGCCTTGGAGCGACTCTTGTCCACACGGTAAAACCGTTCAAAAATGCGTGGCTGATTTTCTTCGGGAATGCCAATCCCAGTATCCTTCACAGCAATGGATTTTTGTTGCACTAGAATACTCACGGAACCGCCCGTTTCTGTATAGCGAATGGAATTGTCGACCAAGTTGTAAAGCATCTCGAATAGGAGCCGACGATTGCCGTAAACCTCTGCGGTTTTACAACCTTCCAGCGCCACACGAACACCCTTCTTTTCGGCGTTAAAGGAGAGTTCGTCAATACAGTTTGAAGCCAGTGTCCACAAATTCACGGATTCGTCCAGTCCAATCGCAGATTCTCCCGAGGAGTCAAGTTTGGAAAGGGTCATAATATCGTTGGCGATAGAAAGGAGACGGCCAGCTTCTTTGTGAATTTTTCCAGCAAAGCGCTTTACGTCTTCGGGTTTCGCCATACCATTTTCGATGAGTTCCGCATATCCAGAAATGGATGTCAATGGCGTTTTGAGTTCATGGGAGGCGTTAGCCGTAAACTCATCTCGCATCTTGGCAGTTTTCTTTTTTTCTTCAGAAAGTTGTTCAATGGTGAGTTGAAGTTCCCGATTCTGCTTACGGATAGTTTTGACTAATGGTGCAATTTCCTTGTATATCCCTTCGTCATCCATAAGTTCTGGCTGTCCTAAGTTTTCAGCCAATTTTTGCACAGGTCGCACAAAAGCGCGGCTCAAGCCAAAAGCAATTAAAACAGCCACAACAACAATACCTGTCAACAGCGCTAATAGGTAAGGCATGGTCTTAGATACGGATTCGTGAAGACTCGCTTGACGACGACTTAAACGCAGAATTTTGCCGTCTGACAGTCGTTCTGCAAAATAGAACACTTGGGCGTTCAAAGTCACTGAATAGCGGAGGTTTTCACCTATTCCTTTGGAATTTGCGTCCATGATTTCGGGACGACTCCTATGATTTTCCATTTTGCCAGCTTTTGCGTCACTTTCGTAGAGGACCATTCCGTCCCGGTCCACCAGAGTTACGCGCAAACGTTTGCTGGCAATGGAATCCAGATTTTTTCGGAAGTTCTCAGAAGGAATCTGTCCATAGAAATTTTTGATAAGGGAGGCTGTTTCCCTCAAATCTCGCTTCTGCTGTTCGGACATTTCATTTTCAAAAACGCGAGCCGTAAAATACACTGCAAAGAGGGCGGCGAGTACTCCGACATAAATCAAGCTGAAACGGAGACTGTTTTTCATTGAACTTTGTACCCCACGTTTCGCACGGTCTGTATGATAGAGGCTTGTACCCCTAACTTCTGCCGAAGCGTTTTTATGTGCATATCCACGGTGCGTGTATCCATATCAAAATCCACACCCCAAATCTTTTCTAGAATCTGTTGCCTAGAGAAAACAGTTCCCGGTCGGGACATCAGGAGTTTCAAAAGTTCATATTCCTTAAAAGTGAGTTCTACAGCGATTCCGCCAACAGTTACCGAACGACGCTGGTCATCGAGTGTCACTCCTCCTAGAGCCAGGTTCAACGCTTCCGTACTTTCGGATGAGCTTCGTTCAGAACGGCGTAGCACGGCTCGCACACGTGAAATGAATTCTAGAACGCCAAATGGTTTTGCTATGTAGTCGTCCGCTCCCAAGTCAAGTCCCTTCACTTTGTCAAGTTCAGTTCCTTTCGCCGTAAGCATGATGACAGGGATGTCCTTTGTGTTTTCTTGCACTCGCAAGCGTTTGAGAATGTTTAAACCATCTTCGCCAGGGAGCATAATATCCAAAATAAACAAGTCTGGCACCCTAGTCTTAACTTGTTCGTCCATAACTTTACCGCATTCGAAAGCCATCACGTCAAAACCGCTGCTTTTTAAAGCATAAGTTTCCATTTCCCGAACTTCGATATCGTCTTCCACAATATAAATCATAGGACCACACACAAATTATTGTTTTACAGTTAGGAATTTTCTGCTGGCTTTGGCTACAGAACTGACCGCATCCAACAATGCCCAGGACTCATAAAGAATAGTTAAATAAAGGATCTCCGCGCGGATGTTTTCGGAAACCCCCTTCATCATTTCCGTTTTACGCGCGTCAAATATCCTCGTCCCTTCTTCCCGCAATTGTTCGCGGACCTCGCTATAGTTCCTGAAATCCATGGTTTCTATCATCGAGGCAGTCTTTTCAATCCGTATCTTCACACGGGATACCGTACGCAAAAGCTCTTTTCTTTTTTCGTAGTCCAAGGGACTGAAAGCGTTATCCACGTGGTTCTTGCATGGCGAAGAAATCTGTTCCAGACTAAACAATGCATCTCCCATAAAATCATTTGCCTGGTACAAAAAGAAATTCTTTACCACCATATCCTCCTGGGCAAGTCTTTCCGTACATAAGGTTCCATGGCGACGGTTCCTCTGGATATGTTTTTTCAGAATTTTAATTTGTTTGTTCACGGAGCGTAGTTTACCCAAGTTTTCTCGCAAAAGTCCCACAATTATCTTTTCGTAGCAGTCAGCGCACCAACGGAGTATTTCGCTCCACTCACCTCGACTGTATTCCTGTATAAGGGGGTATACCTTTGTCTCGGGGGGAGCCGTCAGGATGTTATCAAACAATTCCTCCGCCTTACCCTTCTTGTTTTCTCGGTATTTCAGGTTGGAACGGACCAGCACGAAAATAACCACGGCAAACAGGGCAAATATCACCGGGAGCCCGCCAAAGTGAAGCACCATAGCCACCACCGAGGCACTGGCAAAAGCCGCAAAAGCTGTCAGGAACCAGCCTCCAATAACCGAAAGAACCCCTGTGATGCGGTACACCGCAGTTTCACGGTTCCACGCCCTGTCGGCAAGGCTTGTACCCATGGCCACCATGAAGGTCACGTAGGTGGTAGAAAGGGGAAGTTTCAGTGAAGTTCCGAGGGCTATGAGAGAACTGGCAAGCATCAGGTTCACGCAGGCCCGCAACAAATCAAAGGCTGCCCCATCCTCTTCCAGAATCATTTCCTTGGTATTAAAGCGGGTGTTAATTTTATCCGAAATTTTCTTTGGAACAAATTCTGTTACAAATTTTACGACACCATTAGAACTGCGAACTAAGGCGCGAGCTACCGGATTTGTACCAAAGATTTCTTCAGAAGAATTTTGGGCCGCTAGGGATACGGAAGTCTTCACCACATTCCGGGCCTTCTTGGAAAACACAAGGGAGAATACCATGGTAAGCCCAGCAACCATCAGCAAGTACCACTGTCCTGGTTCCGACTCCAACAAGAAGGACATATTGAAATCCTGAGGATTGCCCCCAGCAGCCATCAAATGCTGCACCGAAGAAAGGCTGGTGAGGGGTACCCCCACAAAATTCACAAGGTCGTTTCCGGCAAAGGCAAGAGCCAGAGAAAAAGTCCCAAAAGCAATGATTACCTTGAGCACGTTTACTTTTACCGCATGGAGCAAGTGACAAAGGATGAAAAATCCGACGAACATGCCAGCCATAAGAACGGTCTCATTTTCCGCGAGAAAAGTCTTGTAGCCTGCTCCCACAAAACTCATATTTTTGAGGCCCTTGATGAGGATAAAATAAAATATGGACGTCAGGGAAACGCTTCCAAAAACACCAATAAAGTATCGAATATTTTTCTTGTAGCCAAAGGAGAAAACCAGGCGCGTCACATACTGCACCGCAAGGCCAACTACAAAAGCGATGGCCACCGAAAGGAAAATGCCCAAAATCACCGTCAGAGCCTTAGAGGTGTTGATGAGGTCTCCCAGTTCCAGGGTATCGTCAGAAAGAATCTTGATACTGGCGATAGCCACAGAGGCGCCCAAAAGTTCAAAGACCATTGATACCGTAGTTGATGTCGGCATACCGTAGGAATTGAATATGTCAAGGAGGATCACATCGGTAAACATCACCGCCGCATATACGCACATAAGTTCTGCAAAGGTGTAATACTGGGGCGTATAAATGCCATGCCGTGCGATATCCATCATGCCACTACTGAATGTGGCGCCACAAAAGACTCCTGCTGCAGCAAAAAACATCAGTGTTTTGTATTTAAAGGCCTTGCTCCCGACAGCAGAACTCAAGAAATTCACGGCATCGTTACTGACACCCACGAACAAGTCCATCAAGGCGAGCAGAAGCAGCATTGCCACAAGGATGATATAAAACGTAGTCATAAAATCTCCTAGGCGACAAACTAAAAAGCCTTGCGACAATACGCAAGGCGATGGAATGAAGTTTTCCAAAGGTTTTATTAGGACTTTACAAAGGCTTTACGCCGCTTTACACAGATTTTACTTTTGGCGGTGTAATAAGTTATAAAGGCCCAAAAGGAAGTCGACAAGTGGGTGAAGTAGGCTTGCGCCTTACTTAGAATCGCCAGTCTGCTTCTTTTTCAATTCAATCAAATCGAAATACATCAGACGGCTATTCAATGGCCTGTCAGGACCGAGGCAACGGAATTCGCGTTCTTGTTCTTCGGTGCTGAACAGGAACTTGAACTCATTGTTCTGGTAGAACTTGAGGTTTCGTTCCTTGTTGTAGGAATCTACCAGCAGAAACCGGCAACCAGTCTTGTTGAGCGGATCGACGAACCAGGCCTTTATAAAACTGAGAACGTCACTCCCCAGATGTTTGCTCTGAAAACCAAGGCTTATGCCGAGTCTGCCTATCATGACTGCCGGATAACTGCTGTATATCTTTTCGCGGGGGATGTTTTTCTCAACTTTCTTCTTGCGTGACCCCGGAATTTTTTTGATGCTGTCATTGGAAAGAGTGAAAACCGCCACCAGTTGTGCCGGGTCATCGACAAGGGAAAAACAATAATTCTTGCAAAGCAACTCTTCACTCTGCAAAAAGGCGTCCTTTGTGAAGAAATCATCCAAATCGTTGTCCCCGCACTTGAATGATTTGCATAGGGCGGCCTTGCCTTGGGTGTAGAACCCAAAGCGGCATTTTTGTTGGAGAAAGTTCATTACTTAAATTCTCTAAAATCGGCCTTGGAGAGAATGTCTCTGGCCTGTTCAATTTGCTTGGAGAAATCAATGGAACCGCGACGCTTTTCGCTTTCTTCCATCATGAGGTCAAACCTGTCCGACGCTTCGCCGGTCAGTATCGGTACCGATGCGATTGCTAGTGCCATGATGACCTCCATTGTTGAATTGAACTATAGTCAATATACATTTTTCCTCGTGCTGGTGCAAGTGGTGAAACTTGGGCCAAAAGGCTTATTTGAAGAAAAAGAAGCCTTTTGACCGTGCTAGAGCAAAAATATAATTTTAGCATGTCATAAAATGACAAAATGGAAAAGAAACGAGTTTTTTATAAAGGCCCAGAAAGAAGTCGATAAGTGGGTGAAGTAGGCTTGTGCCTTATGGGCGGAACTGGCTTATTGTTTCCACTCTTCGGTGATGGCACAGAAAAAGCTCTCGCTCCAGAGATTCAGTTTGTCGCTGTCGGCAATGAACGGGCGGACATCCCTTTTCGCCTCCTCGAAATCGACGGAGTGGAAACGTTCCTTTAGTAGATCCTTGAGTCCATCAAAAGTCAAGGTGTCCGAACTTTTCCAGTGCCCGGTCTGTTCCATTCTTTTTTGCAGGTGCGGCAAGTTTACGCCCGTGTTCTGCGAGATATACCATACAAAGTCGTAGAAATCGCGACCCTTGACCCTGCTTTTCCATCCGCGACAAAGTAACGCGTGGAGTTTGCCCGCAAAAAGCGAGGGCCTGTCGTAGAGGCGAACCATGAAAGGTGATGGCAGCAGCCGATACTTGCTTTCGTAGGTGGCTGACTCTGGCGGATTCGTGTCCACCTCGAATTTGATTTTCAGGATTTCGTTCCCGGGAACAGGCAAGGGAGAGTGCTTTGCGGGAACAATTTTAAGCAAGTGCTTGAGCGTGTTGCCCTTGAGAAAGGCCGACTGCACCGGAGATCCGTGCGGCTTGCTTTTCGCTTCGACAGACATCTCCAGGCCGACAGAGTAGAGTTCTTCTTCAAGCACGCCAAAATAACGTGAAAGCTCGAAACCTTCGTCTGGCTTAATCAACGAAAAGTCCAGGTCCTCCGAAAAACGGTCCAGCCCATAGAATATGCGGAGCGCCGTGCCGCCATAGAAGGCTGCCTTGTCAAAGAACCCTCCACGTGAAAGTCCGCACAGGGCGACTTCCTGCGAAATTTCCTTGAGGGCGTTCCTGTAGTCCGAAACGTTTTTGCAATTATATTTCGCAAGCATTGAATCAAGTACGTGAGCCATGCCTACCTCATCTTGGACAGTATTTGTAGATTCTTCTTTCTGTACAGGGGGGCAACCTTTTCGATGAAGTCGAAATCCAGGTTCCGAAAATCACCGACTTCGATGCGCAAGTTTTCGAACAGGAACGTTTCCATGGCGCGCTTGCCTGCAATCGGATGCTCCTTGTAGAGCTTGTCGCAAAGGGCCTTTTCGCAGGTGGCCATTGCGTAGGGCCTGTCTTCTGCGTTTTCGATATTGACTCCGTGCGGAAAGACGTCGGGCGGGACATCGGAATACGAAAACTCGCCGAAGGGCGTCTTGTACAGTTTGGTCTTGTTCTTCTTGAACGATGCGGAAGTAAAGAGATGGACGGCCTCGGGAATGAGCCCGTGCCTTGAAAGGGCATAATCGAAGGAAAGATACGATGGGCCGTAAATCGCCCCTGCAAGGGCTTCGCCCGGGGTGTTCTTGTCGGTCTCGTACAGCCCGCGGATAACTTGCGTTATTTCGCCGCGCAGGGTCATTTGACGCAACTTCATTTGGGGCTGCCTGTATTTTTGACCAAGGTCTGAAAGGATTTCTGATACGGTTCTTATCACGATTTCCTCCAATAACTATAAAAATAATATATTAACTGGAGAAAATCAAGTGGTTTTTTGAAAAATATGTTTTTTACGCTTCTCTTATGACATACAGACGTATTTGGTGTGGACGATGGTTGAAACGATTTTTCACTATGCGTTTCGTGCATACTGAGCATGAAAATTTGGTATTTTGCGGGCTAAACGCATTTATTTATATTAAAGGCGTAGATAAAAAAGGAACAAACCATGAAACTAGGGACGATTATGACGATGCTTGGTATGGGTGCGGTGCTTGCCGCATGTGACTGCTGCCCGCAGGGCGGGGCGAAGGCGCTTTCGCAGGACAAGGAACTGCGTGCCGTGATGGACAACTTCACGCAGAACGAGGTTCCGGCGGCGACTCCGCTTGTGGAAAAGCGCGAGGTGGAATTGATTCGCCTGGTGTCGCTTGTGACGCAGCAGTCGGGCGCTCTTTTGCAAGAAGAAGTGGCGACGGCGCTTGCGCAGGGGCTTGCTCCCGAAGAGATTCTCGAGGCGATTTACCAGTGTGCCCCCTACACCGGGTTCCCGCGGACGGTGGATGCGGTTGAATTTGCCCGCAGCGTGTTCAAGGCGAAGAACGTGAAGGTGGATGAAAACCGTGGGACGGTGACGGCGCAGTCCCGCTTGGAGACGGGTGCCGACGCGCAGGGAACGCTGTTCGGCCAGACCTTCCGCGACATGGCGAAGAATGGAAAGGACGGGATGCCGACCATCAATTACTTCTTGGCGAGCAACTGCTTTGGGGATTACTACACCCGCAAGGGGCTCGACCTGAATACCCGCGAACTCCTGACGATGGCGATTCTCGTGAACTTGGGAACGGAGCCGCAACTCAAGGCGCATATCGGCGCGAACCTGAAGATTCGCACGGCCGACTACGTGGAACAGGCGATTTACAACTGCTTGCCGTATTGCGGTTACCCGCGCACGCTGAATGCGCTGCGACTGCTCAAGGAAGCGGTGGCGGAGGCGAAGGTCGCGGCGGACGCAAAAACCATGCCAAACAAGGACTGGAGTGTGTTCCCGGTGGGCAAGCCGAACGACGCCTATGCCAAGTATTTCGTGGGCAAGAGCTATCTCGACATGATCAGCAAGGAACAGGTGGGCGTCGGGAACGTGACTTTTGAACCGGCGTGCCGCAACAACTGGCACATCCATCATGCAAAGAAGGGCGGTGGCCAGATTCTCATTGCGACGGCGGGCCGCGGCTACTACCAGGAATGGGGCAAGCCGGCGGTGGAACTGAAGCCCGGCGACGTGGTGAACATTCCGGCTGGCGTCAAGCATTGGCACGGGGCGGCTCCGGATTCCTGGTTCCAGCATTTGGCGATTGAAGTTCCCGGCGAAGGAACGAGCAACGAATGGCTCGAGCCCGTGAGCGACGAAGACTACGGGAAGTTGAAATAATGTTTGCCAGAATTCTCGCTTGCGCATTTATTGGCCTTATGACGGTAGGAACTTTTGCGGCGGCACCTGCGCCCGAGGGCTTCGTGCTTATCAAGGGCGGGACCTTCGACATGGGAAGCCCCGCAAACGAGGACTGGCGCGTCAACGACGAGACGCTCCACAAGGTGAAGGTCTCCGATTTTTACCTGGGCAAATACGAGGTGACGCAAAAGCTTTACCGCGAGGTAATGGGCGAGAACCCCTCCAGTTTCAAGGGTGACGACTTGCCCGTCGAAAACATCACCTGGCTTGATGCGGCTCGAGAAAAACGGCGTGAAGACGAAATAATGTATATTCCTTGATATGACTATTTCCGCCAAAATCCGTATGCCGCTTGACATCGCGATGACGGTCGCGACGCTTGTGCTGATGGGCGGCAATTACTTCTTTGAATCGACTGTCGTTCACGAGATTCTGGGCGTGGTGCTGCTCGCTTTGTGGGCGGTGCACATCACGCTGAACCGACGATTTTTCCTTTCGCTGTTCAAGGGCCGCTACAACGCATTCCGCATCTTGCAGGCAGTCGTGAATTGCGGGATTCTTTTGTGCGCGATTTTCCTGATGGTGAGCGGAATCATGCTTTCGAACCATGTGTTCGCCTGGCTCGGGATTGAATCGGGTGCAAACTTCGCCCGCACGGCGCACCTGCTTGCAAGCCACTGGTATTACGTGTTCATGTCGCTCCACATCGGGCTGCATGTGAGCCTGATTGCAAACCGCTTGGGACTTGCGGGCGCTTTCAAGTCAAAAGTTGGACTTGTCGCAACCCGCGTGATTGCCGCTCTCGTGGCATGCTACGGAATATACGCCTTCGCCATTCGCGGGCTTTGGAAATACATGTTCCTGCAGCAGCCGTTTTTCTTCTTTGACGCGGAACGCGGTTACGCACTATTTTTCGCAGACTATATCGCCATCGTCGTGTTGTTCGCCGTCGCGGTGCATCTTTTTAATGCAATAATTTCAACCCGACAATCCCGGATAAAATAAGCAAAACGCAAATGGCTTTCGGGATAGAGAAATGCTCCTGAAATAGATGAACGCCCGGGGAGCGGTTCAAATTATGGAATAAAGATAGTTATTCCGCAAAAAAAAATTCTATCTTATTCAGCGATGAGGTCCGTTAAACAAAATGTTTCTTCGATGATTGCGGTCGCGTTGTTCGCGATTCTTGCTGCCGTTGTCGAGGGTTCTTTTGTTTACGATTACGGAACCGAAATGGGGCGGGCTTCGGAATATGGCAAGGTCTCCGCCGACAATGTGCATGCCGAAAGTCTGCTGTTCCTGTTGCGGGAATCGACTGCCGAGGCCATGCAGTTTACACGCAGGTCGGGCCAGCAGGTGTCCTTGCGTGCATCGCGCGGCAACGGCCTTCAAGGGGACGGCGGACGCAGTTCGGTAACGTTCAAGCAGGCTACGCCATTTTCGACTAAGATCGCGCGGCCAACTGTTTGCGCCCAATGCGGCTTCCCTTTGCCGCTAGTTTATCGGAAATCAAAAGAGTATTACGTTTATACGCTAGAGCGAATGCTCTGTTAGCAAGTTCTTTCTCCGAAAACTCAGTCACAGGTAAATTGCCGCGGCCCCTGCCGGGGTGCGCGATAGCATTCATTTTAAAAAAGAGAAAGAACATGGAAAACATTTCCAAGATGGAGATGGCTAACGCCCTCTTCAATAAGCCCTATATCAAGACCGAAAAGAAGTTTTTCGGATTCAAGACCAACGTCACCTACACCAGGACGAATTCACCCGTTGTGGGAACTTGTCTGGACTACAGCCCTACGGAGGGCCAAAAGGTCAAGGAAATTGTCGAGGCTTCTCCAAGCGCCCTGGATGCGGTCGTTCAAAAAAATGGCCATCCGAAAACAGGCGACAACGGGAACTTCCGCCTGAATCTCTGCTATTCGCAGGACCGCGAATTTGCGGCACTGCACCTGCAGCAGTTCTCGGGATTCGAGTACCATACCGTAGGTGAAATCCGTTTTGCCGAAGGCGACGAGGCGCATAAACTTCTCGCCGTTTTCGTGAAATAAACGGACATATCGTCAAAAAGGCTCCCTCGGAAAAACGAGGGGGGCTTGATGCAGCACCCGACCCGGCCCTTGGCCGACGCTGGGAGATCCCCGCCTTCGCGGGGATGACAAGTTGGGGCCGGGGAACGCCCAATAAATGGCTAAATTTCGAAAATTATTTAGTAGGAAAATTATTTTTCTGCTAAATAATTTGTTATATTAGGGGTATGGAATTCCTAGATCGTGAAGAAGAATCGAAAAGGCTGAAGGCGGAACTCTCCCGGAAGGGGGCGTCTTTTGTCGTTGTCTATGGCCGTCGCAGGTTGGGCAAGTCCACCTTGTTAAAGCGCGTCTTGAAGGAAAACGATATCTATTTTATGGCGGACCGTTCGGAAGAATCCGCCCAGCGCCGTTTCCTGGCCATGGCGATTGCAGTCCGGTATGAGGGTTTCGATTCCGTTGCTTACCCCGACTGGGAGTCGCTTTTCAGGGCTTTCAACTACAGGTGCGCGAAGGGTTCTACGCTCTGCCTGGACGAGTTCCCGTATCTTGTGAAGTCGTGCGAGATGTTGCCCTCTACACTGCAGAAACTGCTGGACGAAAAGTCCTTGAACTTCAACCTGGTGATTTGCGGCTCGTCGCAACAGATGATGTTCGATGTCGCTCTTGACGAAAAATCGCCATTGTATGGGCGTGCCCATGAAATTCTCCGGTTGAAGCCTATTCCGGTTTCTTACTTGCCTTCTGCGTTGAAAATTACGGCAAAGGAGGCAGTTTCTGAATATGCCGTTTGGGGCGGGGTGCCCCGCTATTGGGAATTGCGTGAACGGTATCGGAATTTCAAGTCGGCCCTGAGGGAATTGGCCCTTTCTCCCATGGGCGTCCTTCATGACGAGCCTGTGCATATTTTGCGCGACGACATGCGCGACCTGGTGCAGGCTTCCACACTTCTTGGAATCATCGGGAATGGCGCAAACCGAATTTCGGAGATTGCGGCGCGTGCCGAAAAGAATGCGGCGACTTTGAGCGCCCCTTTAAAAAGGCTCGTGACCATGCAGCTTGTGGACCGGGAAATCCCTTTCGGTGAAAATCCAAAAAACAGCAAGCACGGCATTTACCACTTGTCCGACCCGTTCATTAATTTCTATTACCGGTTTATTAGCCCGTATCGCTCGCTGTTGGAACTGGGGCGTATTGATTACGTGGAAGAAATTGTCCAACAGCATTTCCCTGAATTTGAAGGATTTTGCTGGGAACGCCTTTGCCGGCAGGCGGTTAGCGGGCAGGTTGTCGGTGGCGAGATGTTCAATGTAGCTTCCAGGTGGTGGGGCAATGTCGGCAAGTCAGAACGGATCGAAATCGATGTCGTTGCCGAAAGCATGGACAAGAAAACGCTACTTGTCGGGGAATGCAAATGGACGAATGGCGAAAATGCGGGGCGCCTGTTAGCCCATCTGAATGAGCAGGTCCAGAAATTGCCGTTCGTCCACAAGTATAAAAAAATCGTCCCGGTTCTTTTTTTGAAAGAAAGACCTCGCGACAAGACGGATGGAATTGTCTTTTTGCCGGAAGATGTCCTTAAAATTATTTAGTAGAAAAATTATTTTTCTACTAAATAATTTATTTTGCCCAAATCTACCATAAAATGCCTACATTTGGCAAGTTATGACTCCTATATGTCCCAGGTTGAGTCATATAGGAAATTTTTGACGGAAAACCTTGAAAAAAAGTTGTTTTTCTGCGTTATTCTGGACTTTTGTCTTGTTTCCTAAATTTTACAATGGGGGGGGGTATGGACTTTGGCAGGGGCATTACCTATATTTAACAGGATAAACTATAGACGGGGATGTTTTATGAAAAATTTCATTGCTCCAAGGTCCCTGAGCTTGCCGAAGGGCCGGCTCATAACCATCTTTATGTTGGCGGCATTCTTTGCCCTTTCCGCCTGTGACGATTCTTCGTCGGCGGGTGACGATGACAATAACGTCATTCTGAGCGGCGATAGCCGCGAAGAATCCAGTGATTCTCGTTCCAACGATAAGGACGAAGCAATCTCCAGTAGTGGCAAGTCCAACGATCCCGCCGAAGTGACCGACGACTCCAGCGACAGCAAGGACAATCTTTCTTCGGCAGGAACATCGACCAAGTCCAGCAATTCGAATACATCTGGAAATGACGCAAAGTCAAGCAGCTCTGCGGGCAAGGAGGTGTCTTCGTCTAGCGAAGAAATGAAAACCGCCTGGGATTACTTGAATCCGGACATCGATTATGGAGAGTTTACCGATGAACGTGATGGACAAGTCTATAAGACGGTTAAAATCGGTGGCCAGGTGTGGATGGCGGAGAACTTGAACTACGCCTACACCGGCGTTCCCTTTGATAACGACTACTATACCTCCGATTCCACCAGTTGGTGCTACGACAACGACCCTGCCAATTGCGACAAATACGGTCGTCTTTATACCTGGGCTGCGGCCATGGACAGCGTGGGTGAGTGGAGCACGAGTGGCAAGGGCTGCGGCTATGGCGAGAATTGTAGCGTCGCTTTGGCGGGCTCAGCGACCTTGGTGCGGGGCGTCTGCCCCAAGGGCTGGCACTTGCCAAGCAATGATGAATGGAAAGCCCTGTTCACGGCGGTGGAAGGCTCTTCTACGGCGGGTGCCATGCTCAAGTCCGCGACAGGCTGGAGACGTAGCGGCAAAGATAGCGGCAACGGAATAGATACCTTCGGGTTCTCGGCGCTTCCTGCCGGCATCAGGTACAGCCTTGGGGATTACAACAGCGAGGGCTACGGCGCGTACTTCTGGAGTTCTACTGAGGACGACAGCGACGACGCGTACGTCATGAATTTGTACTACAGCGGCGCCGGTGCGGGCCTGGGCGGCTACAGCAAGGACCGTGGTTTCTCCGTCCGTTGCGTCAAGGACTCTGACTAACCCGCCGACGGATTATCAAATCCGAATGGCAATGCTGCCTTAAAACCGCGTTATCTTGCCAAATCTATCATAAAAAAGATGCTTTTGGTGAATTATGCCGTATAACTTGCCAAATCCATGTGTTTTTATATATATTTGGTAAAGTATAGGGAGGTCCTATGTCCGAAAAACTGATTGTTGGCAGAAAACGCGAAATATCCCTGTTGAACAGGTTCATCGATAGCGACGAAGCTGAATTTGTCGCTGTCTATGGTCGTAGGCGAGTCGGCAAGACTTATCTCGTGAAGGGCCTTTTCCATAAAAACTTTTCTTTTTACATGACGGGGTTGGCCAATTCCGATCTCAAAAAGCAATTGCAGAATTTTACGGATGCCTTTTCGCAATATTTTTCAAAGAAGGCAACCGTCAAAAATTGGTTTGACGCGTTCAATCTCTTGCGCGACGAACTATCGAAATTGCGTAAAACCAAGAAAATCATTTTCATTGATGAACTGCCGTGGTTCGATACCGCACGGTCTGACTTTGTAAGCGCCCTGGAACATTTCTGGAATTCGTGGGCCTCCGATGACCCGACCATAAAGTTGATTGTCTGTGGTTCTGCCACGTCGTGGATGATGAACAAGCTCATCAACAACAAGGGTGGTCTGCATAACCGCGTAACGCACCAGATAAAACTTTCTCCGTTCACCCTTGGCGAATGCGAAGAATTTTTGAAGGCAAAAAATTTCACCATGGACCGTTTTGAAATCGCTCAGTTCTACATGGTTTTTGGGGGGATTCCGTATTACTTGAAACTCCTGGACAAAGGCGAAAGCCTTGCACAGAATGTGGACAGACTTTTGTTCAGCGAAGATGGCGAACTCCGCAACGAATTTCACAACTTGTATCACGCGTTGTTCCGCAATTCCGAAAAATACATTGCCATCGTAGAAGTTCTTGCTCAAAAGAAAAAGGGGATAACCAGGAACACGTTAATCAAGGAACTTTCAGTCGAAAGTAGCGGGGGCGTGTCCAAGGCCTTGGACGATCTTGAAAATTGCGGATTCATTAGGCGTTATAGTCCCTTTGGCAAGAAGACCAAAGACGAACTGATTCAACTCGTCGATTTCTACACGCTTTTCTATTTCAGGTTCCTCGCGAAACGGGCGAAGGGTCGCCGCAACCAATGGCTGCAAATCCAGGGTAAGCCTGAATACAACAGTTGGTGCGGCTACGCATTCGAAATGCTGTGCCTTCAGCATTATCCGCAAATCCTGAACGCACTCGGAATCTCTGGAATAGAAAGTGCCCCATGTAGCTGGATATATACGGGGAAAGACGGCGCACAATTCGACCTTCTGATCGACCGCATCGACAACGTCATCAACATCTGTGAAATGAAGTTTTCGACCAGCCCCTACGAAGTCACGCAGCATTACTTGACGGAACTCCTCGAAAAAGTCAAGCTGTTCAAGGAATCCACTAAGACCCGCAAGTCACCGATGCTTACCTTCGTGACATCGCTCGGTCTAAAACCCAATTCCTGCGCCAGGCAGATTCCAAAATCAATCTCTTTGGATGTCTTATATAATTCGCCAAATCTACCATAAAATGCCTACATTTGGCAAGTTATGACTCCTATATGTCCTAAGTTGAGTCATATAGGAAATTTTTGACGGAAAACCTTGAAAAAAGTTGTTTTTCTGCGTTATTCTGGACTTTTGTCTTGTTTCCTAAACTTTACAATGGGGGGGGGTATGGACTTTGGCAGGGGCATTACCTATATTTAATAGGATAAACTATAGACGGGGATGTTTTATGAAAAATTTCATTGCTCCAAGGTCCCTGAGCTTGCCGAAGGGCCGGCTCATAACCATCTTCTTGTTGGCGGCATTCTTCGCCCTTTCCGCCTGCGACGATTCGTCGTCGGCGGGTGACGATGAAACAGGTGTTTCCAGTTCGTCTGTAGAGTCGCCTGATTCGAGTGTCACCCTGAGCGGAGCGTCAGCGGAGTCGAATGGGTCTAGTAACGAAAATATGGAAAAAGACAAGTCTTCCAGTAGTGTCAAGGGTTCCGAGCCCGCCGAAGTGTCCAGCAGTTCCGCAAAAGAAATAAAGAACTCGTCCGACTCCAAGAGTTCAAGTTCTGTGAAGACTGGTGGTTCTTCCAGCAGTAATAAGGATAAATCTAGTTCGTCGGTGAGTTCGTCTTCGAGTGAAAAGCAAAGTAGTAGTTCTGTAGGATCGTCTAGTTCTTCTGTGAAGCGTTCTTCGTCATCAGTCGCTTCGAGTAGTAGCTTCGTAAAACAGGACTATACTAGTCCAAATCTTTCGTATGGTGTATTTGAATATGAACAACGCAAATACAAGTATTTGACTGTGACAGGAAAAGATACTAATAATAAAGCTGCAACAATCGATGTTATGGCGGAAAACCTGAATGTTGGTATAATGATTGATGGTTCTGAGAATCAATCAGACAACTCTAAAGTTGAACGCTATTGCTATGACAATGATACCACAAAATGTGCAAATTACGGTGGACTTTACCAATGGGCAGAAATGATGGGCTTCAACGATAGTTGTAATACCAAGAGTTGTGCTCACTTGATTCAAAAAAACCACCAAGGGATTTGCCCAGATGGTTGGCGTTTGCTTACATACAATGACTTCAATATTGTCATGAAGGCTGAAAATAATGATGCTGGTTGGAAAGGGGTAAATACCACTGCGTTTGGAGGATTAAATTATACGGGATATAGTTTGGTTGGCGCGGGATATAATTGGAGACACACTTTTACAGGACTAAAAGAAGGAACATACTGGTTTTATCCTGAAGAATCTAAAACATATACTAAAGAAGCTGCATATTGTGGTTATGCGATAAAAGGTGATGGTGGAACGAGAATTGAACAATACAAAACGGAAGGATTTTCCGTCCGTTGCGCTCGAAATTAACTTTTTACTGAAATCACTTTACATTGGGTAAAAAATGGATAAACGAAATTGTAAAAAAGGCTCTAGCCGTAATAATTTCAAAATCGAACAACTCGAACCCCGCATGATGATGAATGCGGATGTTGTTTTAGATGACTTTGGGGACAATATATCCAATGTTTCAACTACAGTTGAAAGTGCCTTGAATGAAGTTGATGATTTGCGGTTGTCTGGACTTGGCTTGAATGAGTCTCTTGATTCTGCTTCTGCATATTTTTCTGGTGTCGGCTCAAATATACGGTCTTTGGTATCTACGGCATTCGAGAACTATAGAGATGCATTGCCCGATGGGACAACATCTGTCCCCTTGGCTGCACTTGTTTCTGGATTGAACACGAATCTCCCAGATCAGTTACCGTCAAATATTGGAAATCCCGTTTTTAGTGCCCCAAATAATGATACACTCAAGCTAGATTTTGATGTTCTTGCCGCCTAGCGGGATAATTCCACACCCCACACTACACATTGCTTCTGCCTGTTGATTCTGGGTAAAAAAATTTATATATTGACGGTATGGCGCAGCCTTTGTCGAAAATCAGCATCCTTGAACCCCTTTGCTGGGATTCAAGCGTGAGTGCCGAGACGCTCCTTCCCCTGGTGGACGGGACGGTGTCTTCGGTTGGGGGCATATCCCGTGAAGCCCTGTTCCTGCGTTCGCTGGAGCGGGTGCCGTGGCACAACCTGGTAGTGCTGTGGGGCGGGGCGGAAAACTGTGCAAAACTTTATACGGAAAAGGTCCGAAGGGGGCTTCGCAATGGCGACTTCAGACAAAAATACGATTTCGCTTTCGGAATTCTACGAGGAGAACCTGTACAGGCTCCAAGATGGGGTTCTGAATATTGTGAAAAACTGCGGCACACCTTTGTATCTGACCGGTGGAACCGCGCTTAGCAGGGCGTATTACCGCCACCGCTATTCAGACGACCTGGATTTCTTTGTCAACAACGACAATTCCTTCAATCAGTATGTCGACGCCGTTCTAGATGGTCTTCGAAAGGCCGGCTATGACTGGAGTGTCGAAACGGGATTTGTCAAGTCTCCCGATTTCAGGACCCTTGTCTTAAGACATCCCGATTTCCAGATGGGGCTGAAACTCGATTTCGTAAACGATGTCGCCGCACACTATGGCGAGATAACCGAAACGGACCTGTTCTACAGGACGGATTCTGTCAGGAACATTCTTTCGAATAAGGTGACCGCGATTTTCAGGATGTCGGCAAAGGACATTGTGGATATCCATCGGATATGCCTGAACGAAAAATTCGAATGGCGGGAAGTCTTTGAAGAAGTCAGGGAAAAGGAACTGGGCGTAGAACCATTAGATGTTTCCCAGGTCATGCAGGGAATAACGCAGGCTGCGTTTGAGAGTATCAAGTGGAAATGCGGATTGACCTTTGCCGAGTTCAAGCGGGACATCGATATGATTGCCGCCGACATGCTTTGCCTGAAGGACAACGGCTTGAACGACAGGAGTATGAAATGAAAACGATAAAGAAAATTGGCTTGGTGAGTGCTGTCGCGGTTGCGATGCTTGCGTTCTCGGCTTGCGATGACTCTTCGTCGGCGGGTGGCGACGAAACGGGTGTTTCCAGTTCGTCTGTAGAGTCGCCTGATTCGAGTGTCACCCTGAGTCCTTCGACAAGTTCAGGACAGGCTCCGGAGTCAGCGGAGTCGAATGGGTCTAGTGACGAAAATATGGAAAAAGACAAGTCATCGAGTAGTGAGAATAAGTCTAGCAGTTCCGCAAAAGAAACAAAAGTATCTTCTGATTCCAAGAGTTCCAGTTCCGTAAAGTCAGGAGATTCTTCAAGCAGTAAGAAGGACAACTCTAGTTCGTCGGTGAATTCATCTTCTAGCGAAAAGCAAAATAGCTCTTCTTCTACAAAGCAATCATCATCGTCAGTTGTTTCTAGCAGTAGCGGAGAGTATGTTCCATATGATCATTGGGCTGTTCTTGGTCCCCGTCGTGCTGACAGTGTGTTTAAACAATTTGTGGACACAAGGAATAATCGGTCCTACTATTATTTAACCATTTACAACAAGGTTCATTCAGATTCGTTGACTGTGTTTGCGGAAAATCTGAATATTGGTGAAATGGTTGATGGGGCAAAGGACCAATCGGATAACGATAAAATAGAACGCTACTGTTATGACAACGATACGACGAATTGCGACCGATACGGGGGGCTTTACCAGTGGGCGGAAATGATGGGCTTCAATGATAGTTGTAATACCAAAAGTTGCGCTCATTTGATTGATGAAAATCATCAGGGAATTTGTCCGCAAGATTGGCGAATAATGACATATGATGATTTCCAATTTATTTTGAAATCAGAAAATGTTACACATGGCATTGATGACCTAAAAACGCAAAATGGTTTTGGGGGGTATAATACCACTGGATTTAGTGTAGTCGGACCGGGATATAACTGGGATCATACATTTAGGGGTTTCCAAGAGTCAACTTACTTCTTCTATCCCCAGGAACGTGATGATTCGACGACAATTCCTTCTGGTATGTCGCGAGGAACAACATCAACTTCTCATACATGGAAATTGAAAACACATGGTTTTTCTGTTCGTTGCGTGATGATTTATAAGAAGTCTGAAAATAATTAAAAAAATAAAGGTTTCATATGTTTAAAGCAAATAACAAAAAGAATAGAAACAATAAGAATCGCATGAACAACTACCGCATTGAATCTCTTGAACCGAGATTCATGATGGATTTTGCGGTATAAATTCCACATTCCATATTTCACATTGCTTGGTTTGTGGGTGGTGAAAATTTTTACAGGAGATAATGGTATGAAGTGTGTCAAGGGTCTTGGTTTCTTGTGGGTGGCGGTGCTCGCGGCATTCTTCGCCCTTTCCGCCTGCGATGACTCTTCGTCGGCTAGTTCCGATGAAACAAGTGTTTCCAGTTCGTCTGTAGAGTCGCCTGATTCGAGTGTCACCCTGAGCGGAGCGTCAGCGGAGTCGAATGGGTCTAGTAACGAAAATATGGAAAAAGACAAGTCGTCTAGTAGTTTCAAGGGATCTGAACCTGTCGAAGTATCAAGCAGTTCCGCGAAAGAATCAAAGAACTCGTCCGACTCCAAGAGTTCAAGTTCCGTAAAGACTGGTGATTCTTCAAGCAGTAAGAAGGACAACTCCAGTTCGTCGGTGAATTCGTCTTCGAGTGAAATAACCGACTATGTTGGGTTGCCCTGTGAAGGCATACTTTCAGATGGAAATACGGGAAAAATATATTTGTGCGTAGATGGACGATATGTGCTCTACGTGCCTACGGAAAGTTCCAGTTCTGGGCCCTATGAACCGTTCGATCAAACACTGCCTTTGAGGGGGCTATTATCCGATAAATATAAGACCTTTACTGACACGCGTAACGGACGTGTTTATAATTACTTGACGATTGTCGGCCGTGATACGAATAATGTCAAGGACTCCATACAAGTCATGGCTCAGAACTTGAATATCGCCGATGTCACCTTGAAGGTTGGTGAAAACATGACCAATGATGATAAAATTGAGCGCTATTGCTACGATGATGATACCACAAACTGTGACCGTTACGGAGGACTTTACCAGTGGGCGGAGGCTTTACAGTTGCCGAGTCGTTGCAATACCGAAAGCTGTGCAAGCCTTATACAGCCCAACCACCAGGGCATTTGCCCCGATGGTTGGCGCATGATGAATGCAAATGATTTTCGAATCGCTCTGACGAGTACCGATGACTTTGCGAATGGCCTTCGTTCCGGTTATTATTTCTCCGGCAGCAACAAAAGTGGACTTTCGCTTACTGGGTCGGGCAGGTATTTTCACCAAAAAGGATATGAAGATTTAGATGAAGCTTTTTATATGTATTACCCTGTGGAATATGTATTTGGAGATGTTATTCGAGGTTCAATGCAGTACGTGACTCGTTATGAGAATAATGTAGGACCTGGTGGGCTTGAAAAATACTGCGCCCTTTCCGTCCGTTGTGTCAAATTAAAATAAATTTCAACAAAGACATCCAAGATGAAAAACATATCTAAGAAATCTTCCAAGAAGAACTCTCAAAATAATTTCAATATTGAACCCCTTGAACCGCGCCTGCTTATGGCTGCCGTCGAATAATCACTCCACACCCCACACTACACACTTCACATTTCACACTTCACATTTCACATTGCTTCTGCGTTAGGGGGCGTCGCACCGCCGTGCGGTGGCGAGACGCGCAAGCGGCTCGATGAGCCGACCCCGGATCAGGTCCGGGGTGACGAGAGGCGAGCAGCACCCGCCCCGGCCCCTGGCCGGGGAACGCCCAATAGTGGGCTATACTTACTTTTACTGCTTTAGGTTATTTACTTGTTCTCGCCGAAGAATCCGTGTTCCGAATGCTGAGACCACATTTCGAACATCGTCAAGTAGTTGTTCTTGATGTATTTCTGGATGGTCAGAAGATCCTTGTCGGAAAGAGAGCCGCGTTTCTGGACAACGGTGTCGCCGTTTGATTTGATGAAAAGTTTTGCGGAACCGGCTTCAGTCAATTTTGAGTCGCTCGCGTGTGCGTGGATGCATTCGACTATGCAGGCCATGGTAAAATACAGATAGTAACCGGCGATCTTGAATGGAAAATATTTCGGCATTAGTCGTTCCCGATCAAATCTTTGTTTTTCAGGTAGTAGGCCTGGACGAGGGCTAACTGTGCGTCGCACATGGAGGACTTGATCATGTCTCCGTCCTTGTTCAGGACGCAGGCTTGCTCCGGGTTGCTTAAATAGAGGATCTTGACATCGCCGTTGTCTGTAACGGTGAAACTGTAGTTGGCGATAATCATGTCGGCCTTGTCGGCGATTTCATTAAGCTGTTGCTCGGACATTGTCCACCTCGACGGATGTTATCGGTTGCAAGAAAATTTTCGGGTCGATGTAAAGGTCTTCAAGGATAGGGACCAGGTCGATATAGTCTTCGACGAGTTTGTCCTTGTTCTGGCTATATACGGCATCGACCACCAGGTAGCCGTTGTCCCATTCCTTCACCTTTGCAATCTTGACAAGGCTATACGGCCCCTTGAACCGTATAGTCCGCCCGTTAAAGGAGAAGGATATGTAACATCCATCATTTGACAGGATTGCCTTAGAATTGACCATGTCCACAATATACATTATTCTGTCGCCAAAGGCAACCTGGGCTGGCTCGGTTTTACAGGGGGAACGCCCATGAAAAAAAAACAGGCTTTCAAAAAAGCCCTATTCGTCAGACAAGTTTGGCCAATCAGAACCCCTTTTCCGCAACGACATTTTTTTGTTTTTGCTGCAAGATGATGTCGAAAGCCTTGGCGAAGAATTCCGCTTCTTCTGCCGATGCCGCGCTTTCGATAACATCGGAAGTTTCCGAAAGACCGATGTGCTTGCATTCTTCGTAAAGTTCGTGCATTCTTTTCGCTTGCTGAGTCATATCATAAATATACAAACATTTTTGAAAAAAAACACTTCGAATAATCACCCCACACTTCACATTTCACATTGCTTCTGCGTTAGGGGGCGTCGCACCGCAATTTGTATATTTTAGTACAATGAAGCGTATTAAACAAAATATTCTGTCGATGATTGCGGTCGCGTTGTTCGCGATTCTTGCTGCCGTTGTCGAAGGTTCTTTTGTTTACGATTACGGAACCGAAATGGGGCGGGCTTCGGAATATGGCAAGGTCTCCGCCGACAATGTGCATGCCGAAAGTCCGCTGTTCCTGTTGCGGGAATCGACTGCCGAGGCCATGCAGTTTACACGCAGGTCGGGCCAGCAGGTGTCCTTGCGTGCATCGCGCGGCAACGGCCTTCAAGGGGACGGCGGACGCAGTTCGGCAACGTTCAAGCAGGCTACGCCATTTCCGACTAAGATCGCGCGGCCAACTGTTTGCGCCCAATGCGGCTTTCCTTTGCCGCTAGTTTATCAGAAATCAAAAGAGTATTACGTTTATACGCTAGAGCGAATGCTCTGTTAGCAAGTTCTTTCTCCAAGCCTTAAACACTAGTAAATGGCCGCGGCCCCTACCGGGTGCGTGACATCATTCATTTTAAAAAAGAGAAAGAACATGGAAAACATTTCTAAGATGGAGATGGCTAACGCCCTCTTCAACAAGCCCTATATCAAGACCGAAAAGAAGTTTTTCGGATTCAAGACCAACGTCACCTACACCAGGACGAATTCGCCCGTTGTGGGAATATGCCTGGACTACAGCCCTACGGAGGGCCAAAAGGTCAAGGAAATTGTCGAGGCTTCTCCAAGCGCCCTGGACGCGGTCGTTCAAAAAAATGGCCATCCGAAAACAGGCGACAACGGGAACTTTCGCCTGAATCTCTGCTATTCGCAGGACCGCGAATTTGCGGCACTGCATCTGCAGCAGTTCTCGGGATTCGAGTACCATACCGTAGGTGAAATCCGTTTTGCCGAAGGCGACGAGGCGCATAAACTTCTCGCCGTTTTCGTGAAATAAACGGACATATCGTCAAAAAGGCTCCCTCGGAAAAACGAGGGGGCCTCGTTGCAGCTCCCGCCCCGGCCCTTCGGCAGGCTCAGGGACCTGGCCGGGGAACGCCCAAGGAAGGGCTAAATTTCAAAAATTATTTAGTAGGAAAATTATTTTTCTGCTGGATAATTTTCGTAACATCCGTTTTTGTAATTGGTTTGGCTCGATGAGCCGGGGAACGCCCATGGAAGCGTCTGGCCGCCAAGAGTCCTGCTTCAAAGAGCAGGTAAGTCGGTGCGCCCAGAAGTAGTTGGCTTATGATGTCGGGTGGAGTAAGGAATGCGGCGAACAGCAGGATTGCCACCACCACGTAGGGGCGCTTGCTGCATACGGTCTCGTAGCTCACGATATCCGCACGGATAAGCGCGTAGGTCACCAGCGGGAACTGGAACATGCATCCGAACGCAAGGGAAAGCCAGAGCGCGAGTGTTACCAGGTTAGAGATGCCAAATACGGGCTGTAGGGTCGTGCTTGCAAAACTCATGCCGAACTGCACAATCAGCGGGAAGCAGACGATTAGGCAGAACGCGACGCCCGCGATAAAGAGCATGCTGGTCAGCGCAACGATGGAACGGATGAAGCGTTTCTCGTTGTCGTATAGGGCGGGAAGCACGAACTGCCACATGTTCCAGGCGATGTAGGGCGAAAACAGCACGCAGTCCAGCAGTGCAGAAATCTTGAGCTGCAGCAGGAACACTTCCATCGGGGAAAAGTAATGGAGCGTGACGCCGCCCTGCAGGGCAATTTGTTCACAGAACCAGTCCAGAACGTAGGGCGAAACAAGGAAAAGGGGCACGATGCCGATGGCAAGGGCGACAATAGAACGCAAAAGCGCCCGTCGGAGCGCTTCCAAATGCGAAATCAGCGTAGCCTCTTGATCCTGTTTGGAGGACATTAGCCTTTCTTTTCTTCTGCCTCGGCGGCTTTTTCCACCGTCTTCTGCAGGTCTTCGGCTTCTTCCTTCAGGGCGTCTTTCGCCTTCTTGTACTCGTTCTGGGCGCGTCCCAGGGAACGCGCAAGTTCAGGAATGCGCTTTGCTCCGAACAAAAGGAGCACCACGACCACAATCAGGATTATTTCTGGAATTCCAATGGACATTTTTTACCTGCCTTTTCGTAGAAATATAACATAATTTCTTTGTATATTTTAGGCAAAAGACAAAGGAGTTTATGATGAAGGTCGTTTTATTTAACGGTAGCCGTCGCGAAAAGGGCTGCACTTATACGGCGCTGAACCTGGTGGCTGGCGAACTCAAGGCCGCGGGCATCGAGACGGAAATTTTCTTTGTGGGTGGTCGCGTGCTGAAGGGCGAAATTGACGCCGTGGTTCACGAGGCCAAGGAAAGCCTTAAAACGGCCGACGCCGTCGTCTATGGCTCCCCGGTTTATTATGCATCTCCCAGCGGTGAAATGCTGATGTTCCTGGACAGGCTTTACGGCATTGCCGAAGCGGAACTGCTCTTTAAGCCCGCCGCAACGGTTGCTTCTGCCCGCCGCGCAGGGACTAGCGCTACTCTTGATGCTCTGAATAAGTATCCGGCGTTTGCACAGCAGCCTATGGTGGCGTCGCGCTACTGGAACATGGTCCACGGTTCTAGTCCCGAAGATGTGCTGAAGGACGAGGAAGGCGTGCAGATTATGAAGGAACTGGGCCGCAACATGGCTTGGATTCTGAAGAGCATCGAAGCGGGCAAGAAGGCGGGTGTCGTGCAGCCTGTTGCCGAAAAGAAAATCTTCACGAACTTTATCCGCTAGAATAGGAACGATGCGCTTGCGTTTTGCAAAGAACAAAAAACTCATGATTACGGCGATTATCTTATCTGTACTTTTTATTTTAGGAGATGTGGGCGTGTTGTTCTTATCGCAGGCGAGCTTCGGCCATATTCCACAAGGCAAGCGCCTTGAACGCATCAAGCAGTCGCCGAATTACGACGGCAAGCAGTTCGTAAACGAGGTCGAGACCGTCACCATGACGGGAGACAGGAGCGTGTTTGCCGTGTGGAAGGATTTCCTGTTCGGCGACAAGAGTCAGACCGTTCCCGATACCGCATTGAGCGTGCTCAAGACCGACCTGAAGTCGCTACCGCAGGGCCGCGATTGGATTGTATGGTTCGGACATTCCTCGTACCTGCTTAATTTATCTGGAAAGAAGGTACTGGTGGACCCGGTTTTTTACCAGGGCTCGCCGGTGAGTTTCGTGAACAAGATGTTCAAGGGAACGGACATCTACAAGCCCGTCGACATGCCGGATATTGACTACCTGGTGATTTCGCACGACCACTGGGACCACTTGGATTACCGGGTGGTTACGGAACTGGAACCTCGCGTAAAGCGCGTGGTGACTGGCCTTGGCGTGGGCGAGCATTTTGAATACTGGAAGTATCCCGTTGAAAAACTTACGGAACTTGACTGGTGGGAATCTGTTGATCTGGGCGAAGGATTTTATGTGACAGCGACTCCGGCAAGGCATTTTTCGGGCCGCGATTTGCACCAGAATAAGACCCTGTGGGCGTCGTTCGCGTTCAAGTCTCCTAAGCGCACTATATGGATTGGCGGTGATTCGGGTTACGGTCCGCACTTCGAAAAAATCGGAAAGAAATTTGCCGACATCGATTTGGCGATTCTTGAAAACGGGCAGTACAATAAGGACTGGTCGCTTATCCACACCATGCCGGAATACCTGGGCAAGGAAATGGTGGAACTGGATGCAAACCGCTACATGACGGTTCACCATTCCAAGTTCTGCCTGAGCAAGCATTCGTACACGGAACCGCTGGAAAATGCGAAACGTGCCGCCCAGGAATCGGGCAAGCCCGTGCTTATGCCGCAAATGGGCGAAGTCGTGTATTTGGAATAATACGGTTGTTTTTACACACTTCCTAAACGGATATTTTAAGCAAGCACCCGCAAAAAGGTGCTTTTTTTGACGTTTTTATCTAATTATGTGGGTGCGGGGTTGGTGTTCCAAGAGGTTTGTGTATGGATTGTTTGGCACGGAGGCTTGCTCCGGTTGTTTTTGCGAGCGTGCTTGTTGCATGCGGTGAGAGTTCCGTCAGTGTTGATGCTGGCGTTGGCGTCGAATCGAGTGACGCGATGTTTTCTGAACCTGTTTATTTCGCTTCGTCTTCAAGCACTGGAGAAGCGCCTGCGGGAACGCCGAAGTATTCTTTTGCGGAACCGCCTGAAGGAGGCGCTTCTTCAATTGCACAAGAATCCAAGTATTCTTTTGCGGAAATGCCGGCGGTTGGCGTTTCGAGTAGCAGTTATTCTGCGGATCCCATGCCAAATAACGGCGTGCCTTATATTCGCATTGTCGCGGAAGATGCGACAGTACTTACGCGGACGGACAGTCTGGAAAAACCCGAGTACATCGGGTGCACCATTGAGGTCGCGGGGAACGGAAAGTATACCGATATTCCACTACGCGCCGCAAAAATAAAGCAACGCGGGAACTCTACACGGCTCTGGTATGACAAGAAGCCTTACCGCATCAAGTTTCAGGAAAAGACCGAAATGCTCGGGCTTGCCGCGAACAAGGACTGGGTGCTGTTGGCAAATTTTCGCGACCCGACGAACCTGATGAATGCGCTTGCTTTCGATATCGCGCGGGAGATGGGTAATTTCAATTTTGTGAATGCGAACCGCTTTGTGGAAGTTGAAATCAACGGCGATTACAAGGGGTTGTACCAGCTGACGGAACAGATTGAACAGGCGGAAAACCGCGTGAATGTTGCCGCAGACGGGGTCCTCCTGAGTTTGGACCAGGATGACGGTCCGGAACTTTCCCCCGATGCGGCGGACAACTTCTGGAGCGCTACATACAAATTGCCTGTTGCCGTAAAATACCCGAAGACGCTTGCAGAAGGTGACTTGGAACGAATCCGGACGGATTTTAAACGACTGGAAGATGCGATTGCTACTGCCGATTACGATGCGGTGCAGGCGTTACTTGACGTGCGCACGTTTATGGATTTCTTGATTCTGCAAGAAATCACACGCAACGTGGAACTCGAGGCCCCGCGTAGCATGTACCTGCACAAGGCATCTGCGGAAGGCAAGTACGTATTTGGGCCCGTGTGGGATTTTGATGGCGGTTTTGGTTACAGCTGGAACGAAGAGACGAAGGAATACTTTGGCAGTCAATCGTGGATTCTCGGGAGTACGAACCCGAGCGGAAGCCCGTTCAACTGCACGGCCGACAAGAAGAATGACTGGGGAATGTGCACTGCGGGAACATCCGGAGGCCGAGGCGGGTTTGGCGGCTTTGGTGCTAATGCCTGGGACGGTTCGGGAGCATCTGGTTTTTTCACGAACCTTTTCTCTAATGCGCAATTCCTTGCAGATTACAAGGCGCGCTGGGCGGAACTTGCACCGAAACTCTCTGCGCTTGTTTCGGAGCGCCTGAACGTGTACCTTACAGAAAATGCGGTGGCGATGGCGAATGATGCCGCCCGCTGGCCCTGGCCCGAAAGCAAGAATAATACGGGGAAAAATTCTGCTGCTGCGGCCCAAGATTTGGAAATGTGGATGCAGAAGCGAATTTCGGACTACGGTGCCGTGGTGGATGGATATTATTAGTTATATTGACTTTTTGGAATGAGAAAGTCTATTGTATTTTTGCTTGTCCTTTTGCTTGCGGTGGCTGCCCCGGCGGCTGTCAAGAAGAAACGTTTTGACGTGGGCGGGGGCGATGCGCCTGCCGCGACGGAAGTGGTGACGCCTGCTGAAGAATCTGCTTCTGCTGTGCCGGAGACTGCCGCGGAACCTGCTGTTGAAAAAACTGCGGCTGTTGTGCCTGCGGTGGGGCCTGAAAAACCAGCGGAAAAAACGCGGTCTCTCTATACGGTAATTGCGGAGGAACAAAAGGTCCTTCGCGAAAAGTTGACGGCGGCAATTTCGGCCATGAAAAGCGGCGAGTGGGATGCCATCTGGAAGTTCCTTTTCATCTGCCTTGTGTACGGCATGCTGCACGCGCTTGGCCCCGGACATGGCAAGTCGATTGTTGTGGGTTACTTTATTGCGCGTCGGGGTCGCTGGCGGCAGGGTGTTGCGCTTGGTGCAGGCATTACCGTAACGCATACGATGAGTGCTGTTCTGCTGTTGCTTATTTTGTATGCAATTTTCAAGGCGACCGTGTTTAATGCGTTTGAGACTGGTCGCATCGGAATTGAACGGGCGAGTTACGCGCTGATTATGCTCACGGGTGTATTGCTGGTGGTGCTTGGAATTCGCGATGTGATTAAGTCGCGCAGGGGCTGTGAATGTGCCGCTCGGATTGAAACCGCGGAAGGTTCTGCTGCAGGGGCTGCCTGTGTGACGGGAACCGCGCAAAACGTGATGCTCCCGCCGATTGCTCGCTGGCGTGAAATCATCGGTGTCGCTGCGATTACGGGAATTGTGCCTTGCCCGGCCGTGGCGCTGATTGTGCTTTTCTGCCTGCTGAATTCTATGGTAGCGTTGTCGCTATTGGGAGCGCTTGTCATTTGCATCGGCATGACGATTACGAATGTGGCCTTCGGTATAGCCGCAGTCGCTTTCCGCAAGGGAATCGACACGGGGAGTGCCCACACGCGTATCGCTACAAAATTATACACCGTCGCGACTCTCGCTGGCGGTATCATTATCTTTATTTCGGGGCTCTTGCTATTTACAAACCAGTTCGCGGGAAGAGTGTAGGTAACATCTACAACCGTTAAAAATTACCCTTTCTGCGGTTCGCGATTTTCGTAGTCTTCCAGGAACGAATGCAGTTCGCCGCCGGCCTTGTAGCCGGGAAATGTTTCGATGCAAACGGAGTGCAGGCTGTTGAAAATGCTCTTTTCGATGTTCGGGTTTTCGCGCTTGAGACGCTTGATAAGCGTCTTGATTTCTTGGCGCTTGCTTATGTGTTCGTCTTCGTTTTCGGCGCACTTTTCGGTAAAGCGGCAGGCGCACTGGATAAACTGTAACCCGTTGTATTTTACCCAGTTGATGATGTCCTGTTCGTTGATGCAATACATGGGGCGGATGAGCTCCATACCGCCGAAATTCAGGCTGTGGAGTTTGGGCATCATGCCTTGCAGTTGCGAACCGTAGAACATCGCCATGACGGTGGTCTCGATGACATCGGAGAGGTGGTGGCCTAATGCAATCTTGTTGCAGCCCAGGTCCTTTGCCTTGTGGTAGAGGTGGCCGCGACGCATCTTGGCGCAAACGTAGCAGGGGGAACGTTCGGTGTTGTTCGCCACGTCGAAAATGTTCGTCTCGAAAACAGTGATGGGGATTTCCAGGAGTTTTGCGTTGCTTTCGATTTTCTGGCGGTTGATTTCGTTGTAACCGGGGTCCATCACCAGGTATTCCACGTCGAATTTCACGTCGCTGTGGCGGTGGAGCATCTGGATGAGCTTCGCCATAAGCATGGAATCCTTGCCGCCGGAAATGCAGACAGCGATTTTGTCGCCTTCTTCGATGAGCTTGTAGTTCTTGATGGCAGTAATGAACGGAGTCCAGAGCCTTTCACGGTATGTCTTCGAAATGCTCCGTTCTACGCTTTGGACAAATGAAAGTTCTCGTGCCATTTCCATTACCTTTTTTTGCTGTTACTTGCAAGCATGCCGGGGTGTTTGCCGTGTAGTCGAAATAGGGCATAGCGAGATAAAGATAGAAAATAAGGTATGAAAAGTTTATTCCGCGCTTTCCATCTCGTTAATCAGCTGGATATTGTACAGTTTTTGCACCTGTAAAATATCGAGGATGACGGCCCAGAATCCGACCGTCGCCGGGATGAAAGCGAGTTTGCCCATCGATTCGCTCGCGCTGATTGCGGGCAAAAGCAAGCTCCAGACGGAAGCCGCCACCATGACTCCCGCCGCAAACGAGAGTAGCCCCCGCTTGAGGTTTTGGCTCATCTGCTTGCGCATAAAGAACACGCATGCGGCCCCCAAGACGGTCCCTAAAAACGGGATGGCAAGACCTTGCGCAATTTGTATAACCGGCTCGTTCATACATTAAAAGATAGCGTAATGCGTATCAGTGTGTCGAGATTAGCTCTGTACAAATGTACACTATTTTTGCGTGGCTGTCAATAGGCTTCTTTAATTTTTTCCAATAAAGAAGCCCTGGAACGGTTGTTTCAGGGCGAAAAAAGCGATTTGTCTTTCATTCGTTAGTTTTTCTCTACCTTTTTCTCGATGCTTTTAATCGAGTCAAGGAAAGCTTTTTCTACCGAGGAAAGGGTCTTCTGTTGATACTTGCGATATTCGCCTGTAGCCTTGTCGACTGCTTGCTCGTGGGAAATGGAGCCGTTGCCTTGTAGAAGTTTTTCTCCGCCGGCGGTGAGTATTTGGTCCAGATGCTTGGACCAGTCGGACATGGTCATCGGCTCGTGCCGTTCTGCCTTGCGTTCGGCGAAGTCCAGGTAACCGGATACAATCTGCCCCATGGCCCGGAGCTCACGCTCGTCTAGATAGTTTTTGGCAATCAGCGCATCTTGAAGGCTTGGCTTGTCGCCGGAAAATGTTGTGAGTCCCATGAACGCCTTTTCTGCGTCAGCTCGGCTATAGATGACCTCCGCCGCAGTCTGCCCGTGCACGGCAAAATGCATCTTGTTCTGCACCTTCTTGAAAAACATGATGGAAGTGTCGGCGTGCGGATCGTAGTCGATGCTTGTTGCGTAAATGTCGAGAACCTGACGGTAGAATACCTTTTCGCTGGCGCGGATGTCGCGAATCCGTGCCATGAGTTCTTGCCAGTAATTGCCTCCGCCCAACTTTTTTAGGCGATCGTCGTCCATCGTGAAGCCCTTGACAATATACTCCTTGAGGCGTTTCGTGGCCCACTGCCTGAACTGGGTGCCACGCAGGGACTTTACGCGGTAACCGACAGAAATAATGACGTCAAGGTTGTAGAAATTCACCTCGTGAGACTGCGTTTTGCCCTCAATCGCCCCATGCGGAGTGGTTATTCGGAATTTCCGAACAACCTCTTTTTCGTCTAGTTCTCCCTCTTTGAATACATTCTTTATATGCTCGTTTATGGTCGATTTGGACTTGCCGAAAAGGGTTGACATCTGGTCCTGCGTGAGCCAGGCGGTCTCGTCCTCAAAACGGACCTCAACGTTGATTGTTTCGTCGTCTGTCCTGAATATGACAATTTCGTTTTCCATTTCGTTTTTCATACTACACAAATGTATACTATTTTGACGCGGATGTCAATAGGTTCCTTAAAAAATTTCCAATAAAGAAGCCCTGGAACGGTTGTTTCAGGGCGATGAGGAAAGTTCCCTTAGGCGACCTCTATGTCAAGTTTTCCTTCCGTGTACCGCTTGACAACGGAATTGAGTAATGTCTGGTAGGGTATGCCCACGCGTTCGGCTTTTGCCTTGAATGCCTCCAGGACGCCGGGGTCGAAGCTTGTACCGACCTTGGACTTTCTCGCTTTTTTTGCTGCACGTTGCTTTGAGGCCGCAATGGCCTTAGTCAGTGCGCCCGGTCCGCTAAACGAAAGACCGTTCTTCTCGGCCCACTTGTGATCCGCTAGTTCTTGGGCTTCGGTGCGGTTCTCGAAGTATGCGGCCTTTTTGGCTGCGTCTTGTTCGATTTCGTCAATTTTTCCCATTGTTTGTCCCTCAACTTGAAAGCGGTTGTCTACAATATATGATATTATCTAGATAATATCAAGATTTATTTTAAGAAAAGACCTTGTCCGAGCCCGGTGCTGGAGCGTCCTGTCGTGGCCCCACCCCGTCGGATGTCCAGAATTCTGCCGCCTTGCATGTATTTTTGTTGCCCAAAGTCGCGTCACCCCGCCGGGACGTTTATCTTGAACTTCTCCATTTCGCGGTCGATGACCTTGTTGGAGTAGTTCGCGTAAATGAGCGTCGTCTGTATGTTGGCGTGGCCGAGCACCTTCGATATCACCTCGATGGGCACCCCGAAGGAGACGCACGAGGTGGCGAAGGTGTGGCGTGCGATGTGCGCGTGCAGGTGGCTGTGGAAGTCCAGCTTCTTGGCGGCGGCGCGGAGGTTCTTGTTGAACGTGGAGTTGTCCACCACGTGCAGGGCCGTCTCGCCCGTGCCCTCGAGGAGGGCTAGCGCCTGGGCGGGGATCGGGATGTAGACCTGCGCGCCGGTTTTCTGCGTGAAGATGCGTATCTTGCCGTTGTGGATGTCGTGCGGGGTGAGCGCCCGGAGATCCGAGAAGCGCAGGCCCGTGAAGCACGAGAAGAGGAATGCCCGCAGCGCCTCGCGCTCGGAGAAGTTGAGTTGCTCGGAGCGTTCCTTGAAGCCGGAGTACAGCTTTTCGAGCTCGTCTATTTCCAGGAACTCGCGGCGGTTGCGGACCTTCTTGAGCGGAAAGTCCCGCATGGGGTCGCGGCGCATCTTGCGCCTGCGGAGCAGTTCCCTGATGAACATCCGGAGTATGGAAAGCGAGCGGTAGATGCAGCCGGCGCTGTTCTTGCGCGCGTGCATGAAGTCGATGTAGCCGAAGACGAACGCCTCGGTGATGTCGCTGCATTCTGCCGTGGGCCTGTACATCTGCAGCTTGCGCAGGTGGGAGAGGTATGTGTCGTAGGTGTATTTCGACAGCGTGCTCGCCTTGGATTCCACAATCGCACGCGTCTCGGCGTAAAAGTCGCTCATTGGTTGCCCCCTATGGCTTACATGCGTTCAAAAGCCATCGTTTAGATTATCTCTGTACAAATGTATACTAATTTTGCGGCTCTGTCAAGTCATTCCGTATTTTTTTACAAGGCTGCGTGGTCATTGCGTTCCGACTGCGTTCTGGCTGCGGTTTCGGACGGGCTGACGGATTGGCCTAGCAGAGCCATTTTTGTGCGATTGTCAATAGGTCTTGTGATTTTTTCTAGAATTTTTGCGTGGCGGTTTCAGAGAGCTTCTTGATTTCCTTGTCAAAGTCCGAAAGGTAATCTCTGTCTTGCACCAGCTTGAACTTGTCGTATTCGGCAAAAGCCTTCTGCTTCGCGTCTTCTGCCGAGACCGTTCCCGCGTTTTGCAGAATGTCGAAATTGTACACGGATAGGAACTTTTCTAGTTGCTGCTGCCAATCTGCCATGTTCATCACGATATGGTTTTCTGCCTGGGTTTCTGCAAAATCCAGGAATGCCGTTGAAAGACGATTGAGCTTCAAGATTTCTTTTTCTGAAAGGTAGTTCTTGGCGACAATTGTGTCGGATCTTTGTACACGGCCGTCGGGAGCCTTTTTCCATGTGGTCAGCCCCATATGCGGTTGCTCGGCATTTGCCCGTGAATAAATGATTTCGGCTGCGGTCTGGTGCGTGACTGCCCGGTGCATCATGTTCTGCACGATTTTGAAGAATAGCAGTGTCGCTTCCGATTTTGGGTCGTAGTCGGCGCTGCATTCCGCATAGATATCCGTAATCTTCTGGTAATACCTGCGTTCTGAGGCACGGATTTCGCGGATACGTTCCAGCAAGTCGTCGAAGTAGTCCTTGCCGAAATGCGTCCCCTGCTTGAGCCGCTCGTCGTCAAGGACAAAACCCTTGACAATCATCTCCTTGAGCACCGTTGTCGCCCAGATGCGGAACTGCGTGGCCTGATAACTGTTCACGCGGTAGCCCACGGCGATAATGGCGTCGAGGTTGTAAACGTTGGTATCGTACACCTTTCCATCGGCGGCAGTTATCCCAATTTTTCGGAGAACTGATTTCTCGGCAAGTTCCCCGCTTTGGAATATTTCGCCTAAATGGTAACTGATCGTCCGCACGTCCACCCCGTACAACTCGGCCATCCGCTTTTGCGGCATCCAGAACGTGTCGCTGTTGAAAATTACCTCGATGCGGGATTCTCCCTGGCTTGTCTTATACAACAAAATGCTCGAAATTTCGCTATTTTGGACGGTTCCGACGGCAGAATCGTTTTGCGAGAAATATCTTAGCGCCATCTGCACCTGGGGCTTTTTTCGGTCTGCGTTTTCGGCAACCAGTAGGCAAGCCTCGCGCGAAAGATGGCAGTTTTCGACTTTGCGGAAGGAGCCCGATCCGAGCCGGGCCATTTCAACCGTCTGGTTAAAATGGTTTGCCTCACCTAGACCTTTGGCGCTTGCGGTCTCTTGTGCTTTTTTGAGGATCCTTTCGAATTTCTGGTACGTGCTGTATCCCATAGCCGTACAGAGGTCCCTGGCGCTCCAGAACGCGCTGCCATTGTCGGCGACCTGCTTGATCCGTTCGAAATCGGATACCAATGGCTGTATTTCGTCATTTACTTTCATACTACACAAATGTATACTATTTTGACGCGGGTGTCAATAGGTTCCTTAAAAAATTTCCAATAAAGAAGCCCTGGAAGTGGTCGGTTCAGGGCGAAAAAAGCGATTTGTCTTTCATTCGTTAGTTTTTCTCTACCTTTTTCTCGATGCTTTTAATCGAGTCAAGGAAAGCTTTTTCTACCGAGGAAAGGGTCTTCTGTTGATACTTGCGATATTCGCCTGTAGCCTTGTCGACTGCTTGCTCGTGGGAAATGGAGCCGTTGCCTTGTAGAAGTTTTTCTCCGCCGGCGGTGAGTATTTGGTCCAGATGCTTGGACCAGTCGGACATGGTCATCGGCTCGTGCCGTTCTGCCTTGCGTTCGGCGAAGTCCAGGTAACCGGATACAATCTGCCCCATGGCCCGGAGCTCACGCTCGTCTAGATAGTTTTTGGCAATCAGCGCATCTTGAAGGCTTGGCTTGTCGCCGGAAAATGTTGTGAGCCCCATGAACGCCTTTTCTGCGTCAGCTCGGCTGTAGATGACTTCTGCCGCAGTCTGTCCGTGTACAGCGAAGTGCATCTTGTTCTGCACCTTCTTGAAAAACATGATGGAAGTGTCGGCGTGCGGATCGTAGTCGATGCTTGTTGCGTAAATGTCGAGAACCTGACGGTAGAATACCTTTTCGCTGGCGCGGATGTCCCGAATCCGTGCCATGAGTTCTTGCCAGTAGTTCCCGCCGCCTAGGTTCTTGAGTCGCTCGTCGTCTAGGGTGAAGCCCTTGCGGATGTACTCATTTAGGCGTTTTGTCGCCCATTGCCGGAACTGTGTGCCCCGGAGGGATTTTACGCGGTATCCGACCGAAATGATGACGTCAAGGTTGTAAAAATTGGTCAATTTAGTCAAATTTCCCGTAAATTCGGAATTTCCGAATTTTCTCATCACTTGTGACTCAATGAGTTCGCCTTCCACGAAGATGTTCTTGATGTGCTCGTTGATGGTCGATTTGGACTTGCCGAAAAGGGTTGACATCTGGTCCTGCGTGAGCCAGGCGGTCTCGTCCTCAAAATGGACCTCAACGTTGATTGTTTCGTCGTCTGTCCTGAATATGACAATTTCGTTTTCCATTTCGTTTTTCATACTACACAAATGTATACTAATCTTAATCAAATGTCAATAGGTAATTCGAAATTTTTCCATTTCCCCGCCATATAATATGTAACCCCCTTGTAGCAATTCCGTAATTTTCTAAATTTATACGCAATTACGCAATTTGTGGTAACGGACATCACGGATTGCCGCACATTGAACGGACGAGACCCTCGCGATGACGTTGACTAGTGACTTTTTGTTTGCCGGACCGCACCCCGCAGTTCCCCGTAGACTGGGGAAGGGGCGTCTCGCACGCCAATTTACCGCGTGGGAATAAGGCTAAAGAGGAGCGTCCTTAAGGGAATGGTATAAAGCAAAGGTTTTCTATGAAAATACTAGTTACAGGTGCAAACGGTTATTTGGGACAAGGCATCGTAAAAGCCATACTTGACAATAGTCATTCGGTAATTGCAGCGGATTTCAAGACACAAAATGTCGATGATCGTGCGAAGAAGGTTGAGTGCAATCTTTTTGATGAAGAGTCTCCTTATGAACTCTTCGATGAACCTGATGTACTATTGCATTTGGCCTGGCGTGATGGCTTTGTTCATAATTCCAATGCGCATATTGATGACTTTCCGAAGCATTACAATTTCATCAAGAAAATGGTGGAATCTGGTGTGAAGAAAATAGCCGTGATGGGCTCTATGCACGAAATAGGCTTCTTCGAAGGCAGCATCAATGAAAATACTCCGTGCAATCCGATGAGCCTGTATGGTATTGCCAAAAACGCCTTGCGTAGCATTACCCAGTTACTGGCTTCGCAGCATTCGATTCCCTTCCAATGGTTAAGGGGCTACTATATCGTTGGCAATTCTCAGTTTGGCTGCTCGATTTTCTCAAAGATAACTGCCGCTGAGAAGGAAGGGAAGACGGAATTCCCGTTCACGATGGGGCAAAACCAGTGGGATTTTGTCGATTACGAAGTATTCTGCGAACAAGTGGCTGCTGCGGTCAGCCAAAACGAAATCAACGGAATCATAAATATTTGCTCTGGCCATCCAGAAAAACTTGCAGACCGAGTTGAGCGTTTTATCAAAGAAAACAATTATTCCATAAAGCTTAAGTATGGTGCTTTCCCGGATAGGCCTTACGATTCTAAGGCTGTTTGGGGAAATGACGAGAAAATCCAGAAGATCTTACTTCAATCCAAATAGGACTCGCAATGAAAATTCTGCTAATTACGCCTAATTTTTTCGATTATCCCAAACAAATATGTGGGGAAATTCGAGATATGGGGCATGAGGTTGATTGGTATGATGATAGGCCATCAACCAATTGCTTTGTGAAAGCGGCTATTAGAATAAAGAAAGATTTTGTTCACGTAATCATTGCTCGGTATTTTAGAAAAATTTTCAAGTCTATCAAGCAAAAAAAATACGATGTTGTGCTTCTCATTTCGGGGCAGTCTCTTTCTTTTTCGGAAGGAATGATAAAGAAAATCAAACAGTCCCAACCCCAGGCAAAATTTGTCTTGTATCAGTGGGATTCTGTCGCAAACTTTGGTTATATCGTTTCGTTGCAAAAGTATTTTGATCGATGCTATTCCTTTGATCGATTGGATGTGGCGAACAATCCCAAATTAAAATTCCTGCCGTTGTTTTTTACGAAGAGATACGAAACAATTGGAAATAACGATATCTCAAGTTATAAGTACGATTTTATGTTTGTTGGAACGGCGCGTCCCAAGAAGTATAAATACATCAAGAAGATGAGCGCCGACTTGAAATCCGTATTCAAAAATCAGTTCATATATTTCTTTTTCCCTTCAAGGATTGTCTTCCTGTATAGAAAATGGAAGAATAGCGAATTCAAGAAAGCCAAGTATTCTGAGTTTAATTTTAAACCCATCAATGGACCTCAGATGACCGAATTGTTGACGCAATCGAATTGCGTCCTTGATTCCGCTCAGGCAGGGCAAAACGGCTTGACGATTCGCGTTTTTGAGGCTTTGGGGGCGAAACGGAAAATCATTACGACTAATGCGGATGTCGTTAACTACGATTTCTATCGTGCGGAAAACATTTACGTATATGATGGAAAATTTGACTTTGAGTCGCCGTTCTTTACAAAACCCTATTGTGAATTGCCGAAAGATGTTTATGAAAAATATTCTTTAAGAAATTGGCTTAAGACTGTTTTTAGTTGCTTGTGACTAAATTGTTGCAGAAGTTAGAAAGTGTTGTTCGGATAAAAAAATGAATATTGCAATTGTTGGAACCGGATATGTTGGACTCGTGAGTGGTACTTGCTTTGCCGAGATGGGCGTCAACGTCACTTGCGTAGATGTGAACCAAGCTAAGATTGAATCCCTGCAGAAGGGCGAAATCCCCATTTACGAACCCGGTCTCGACGAGATGGTGCTCCGCAATCAGCGCGAAGGCCGCCTAAAGTTTACGACCGACCTCGCAAGCATCCTTGACGAAGTCGAGATGGTCTTCAGCGCCGTGGGTACGCCCCCGGACGAAGACGGTTCCGCCGACCTGCAGTATGTGCTTGCCGTGGCACGCACCTTCGGCCAGAACATCAAGAAGTACACCGTTCTCGTGACCAAGTCTACCGTCCCGGTCGGCACCGCCAAGAAGGTCAAGGCCGCCATCCAGGAAGAACTCGACAAGCGTGGCGTGAACGTCCCGTTCGACGTGGCCAGCAACCCGGAATTTTTGAAGGAAGGCTCCGCCATCACGGACTTCATGAAACCCGACCGCGTTGTCGTGGGTGTCGAAAGCGAACAGGCCAAGGAACTCATGACCCGCCTCTACCGCCCGATGATGCTCAACAACTTCCGCGTGATCTTCACGGACATCCCGAGCGCCGAAATGATCAAGTACGCCGCGAACTCCATGCTTGCGACCCGCATCAGCTTCATGAACGACATTGCAAACCTCTGCGAACTCGTAGGTGCCGACGTGAACATGGTCCGTAAGGGCATCGGTAGCGATACCCGCATCGGCTCCAAGTTCCTTTACCCCGGATGCGGCTATGGTGGAAGTTGCTTCCCCAAGGACGTGAAGGCTCTCATCAAGACGGCAGAGAAGAACGGCTACAAGATGGGTGTGCTGAAGGCTGTCGAAGACGTGAACGAATACCAGAAGACTGTGCTCTTCCACAAGCTCGCCAAGCGCTTTGGCGGTGAAGCGAATCTCAAGGGCAAGACTATCGCCATGTGGGGCCTCGCATTCAAGCCCGAGACCGACGACATGCGCGAAGCGACCGCACTTGTGCTGATTGACTTGCTCACTAAGGCCGGTGCCACCGTTCGCGTGTATGACCCGGTCGCCATGAACGAGTGCAAGCGCCGCATAGGCGACATCGTGACCTACTGCAACGACATGTACGAGGCGTTGCTCGATGCCGATGCCCTGCTGCTCGTGACTGAATGGAAACAGTTCCGCATGCCGAGCTTCGGCGTGATGAAGAAGTCCATGAAGAACTCCCTCATCATCGACGGCCGCAATATCTACGATGCTAAGGAACTCGCCGAAACTGGATTTGTATATGATGCAATAGGATGTTGATTATGTATATTAACTATCGATCAATTTCTGATTTGAATGAAACCATTATTCGGAATTTGCATAAGTTCCCCCATGATGTTGACTTTGTGGTGGGCGTTCCGCGAAGTGGAATGATGCCGGCAAATTTGATTGCTTTGTATCTGAACAAGCCTTTAACAGATGTTGATTCTTTTGTTGAGGGTAGGATATATTCAAGTGGGGAACGTGGAAATTTTGCCGTAACAACGGGCTCTCGTAAGGTCCTTATTGTTGATGACAGTATTAACAGTGGGTCCGCTTTGATGAAATTAAAGCAAAAACTTTCTGAAAATGAAGAAAGGGTAAAAAATTTCAACATTTGTTTTGCCGTTGTTTTTGCCACGAAAAAATCAAAGGACTTTGTGGATGTTTATTGTGAGGAAGTGGAAACCCCTCGTTTATTCCAATGGAACATATTTCATCACAAGCATATACTTCCTCATTCATGTTTTGATATAGATGGCGTTTTATGCCCAAATCCACCTTATGATGATGATGGACCTGTTTATACTGAGTATATAAAAAACGCACCGGCCCTTTTTATTCCCTCAGTTGAAATTGACACGTTGGTTTCTTGCCGCTTGGAAAAATATAGAACTGACACAGAAACATGGCTGAAGCAAAAGGGTGTTCGATATAATAAGCTGATTATGCTTGATTTCCCTGACAAGCAAAGCCGAGTGGCCTGGGGAAAACATGGATTATATAAAGGTGAAGTATACAAACAGTCTGCGAACATTCTGTTTGTTGAGAGTTCTATAAATGAAGCACTAGATATTTATGCGGTGTCTAAGAAACCAGTTTTCTGTACGGAGACGATGCAGATGATAAATAACGAATCGTCATATAACAAGATTAAATCCCGTCTTGGAAAAAAAAGAAACGATTTGAAGGCGTTTCTTAGAAAGATAAAAAAAATGGTGATTCATGAGTGATATTAGAAAGGATTTTACGTGGGGGCTTTTTTGGAGTGCTGTTGAAAAGTATTCCGGCCTCATAATGGGTGTTGTCATATCAATGATATTGGCAAGACTTTTGTCTCCGTCTGAATATGGAATCGTCGCCATCGCCTCTGTAATGGTTAGTTTTTTTTCAATGTTTTCTACAATGGGAATAGGTCCTGCGATTATTCAGAGAAATGATTTGACAAAGGAGAATTTAGACGATATCTTTACATTTTCTGCAATTTTAGGAATGGCGTTGTCGCTACTTTTTTTTGGTGGGGCTTCGCTACTTTCCCGTGCTTATGGGATGGGTGATTTGATTCCGGTGTGCAGAATTTTGTCAATTACTTTATTATTTGGTTCCCTTAATATGGTCCCGAATGCGTTGATGGCGAAAAATAAAAAGTTTAAGCAGATTGCTGTCAGAACTTTTTTTTTGCAGTTTTTTTCTGGTGTGGTTAGTGTGTTTGCCGCTTGGTATGGAGCAGGTGTATATGCTTTGCTGATTTCGCCAATCATCACATCTATAGGAATTTTTCTGTATAATAAGCATTATTTTTCCGTGCATTTTAGGCGGAATTTTTCGATTGAGCCTATAAGACGAATTTTTAGCTATTCTTCATATCAATTTCTTTTTGAGTTGTCAAATTTTTTCTCCAGGAATTTAGATAAACTTATTGTAGGCAAATCTTTCTCGCCAGATGCGTTGGGCTTTTATGAAAAATCCTATCGATTGATGCAGATGCCTTTAAATAATGTTACGTCGGTGATTAGTCCTGTTCTACAGCCGATTCTTGCTCAAATTCAAAATGATAAAAAAGACATTGCAAAAAAGAATACAAAACTGATTTATTGCGTGTCTGTAATCAGTTTCCCATTGGGTGCCTATCTTTATATGAGTGGTGCTGAAGTTATAAAACTGATGTATGGTATAAAATGGGTTCCTGCAATTAAGCCATTTGAGATTTTGGCTCTTTCGATTCCGTTACAACTTATTTTATCGACGTCAGGAAGCGTATTTCAAGCTAGTAATGCGACAAAAAGTTTGTTTAAGGTTGGATTGAAAAATTCTATTAAAACTATTGCTGCCTTCGTGATTGGATCTTGCTATTTTAGAACAATAGATGCTGTCGCATGGGGATGGACAATAGCTTCAATAGCGAATTTTGTGGAAACCTATCTAGAAATGTACCATAAAACATTTGGAGTATCTTTTGTTAAAATGATTTTTAAATTGACTATTCCTTTTATGAATTTCGTATGCGTAATCTTGGGTTTGCATCTGATATCTATTTTTGTTTGTGCGGAAAATTATGTTTTGTCACTTATGTTAAAAACTATGCTTGCGGGGATTATAACATTTGTTTTTATTTTCTTTTTCTCGCCATTTGGGGAAAAAATCAAAAAAACAATATGTCATGGTTGATTTTAAGAATGTGAAAACGGAAGATAATTTAGGCTGATTTAATTTTTATGATGTTGTCCGGAAAGAATGCAAGGAGTGTGTAAACAATGATTTCGGTTTGTATGGCCACCTACAATGGTGAAAATTTCATTGCGGAACAATTGCAGTCCATCCTTTCTCAGTTGTCAAGGGATGATGAAGTTGTTATTTCCGACGATGGTTCAAGTGATCAGACTTTAGATGTGATTAACTCGTTGAAGGATGATCGCATCAAAGTGTTTTTGAATCAAGGACCGCATGGCTTTACGCATAATTTTGAAAATGCCCTAAAACATGCCTGCGGAGATTATATCTTTCTTTCCGATCAGGATGATGTTTGGAAACCGAGAAAAGTTGCAATTGTAATGGAGGCTTTGCAACGAGTAGATTTTGTAATTACCGATAACACTACTGTTGATGGTGATTTTAATGAAATTCAAAAATCGCGCATAGACGCGTTTAATCTGCAATTGGGGTTTTGGAGGCACCTTTTAAAATCACGTTTTTTGGGTTGTTGTATGGCTTTTAGGAGAAATGTTTTAGAAGCGTCGCTACCCTTTCCCGAAAATGATTTTCTTGTAGAACATGATATTTGGTTGGCTGCAGTCGCGTTTCTCTATTTTAAATCAGAGTTAATTGCGGATTCCTTGATTTATTATCGACGTCATGGAAAAAATGCTTCTGAAGGAGGATTTACTAAAGGGAGTTCGTTAAAAGTTAAGATTCAGAAAAGAATATATCGTCTGTATCATTTATTAGCGATAAGAAAAAAAGTAAAAAAAATTATGTCAAATGAAAAATAATCATAATTTTTTTACGAGTGCATGTGTGATTATGAGCATAAAAGAGGAATGCCTTGACAATTAATCAGATGTTGATATTGTGCTTGTGTATGGGTGTGTGCGTGTGATGCCTAAATTTGCTGTGAAAATACATTTGTCGTCTTTGGCCATATTCATCTTGGTGGTGTGGGCTCTTTTGAGATCGACTTTTTTCGAGTATGTAGGAGTTATTCCTTATAAAGACTTGATTGGATCCGTAAATAAAATTTTTACATTTTTCGTTGTGCTCCTTTGTGTGAAAAAAATAAATTTTAGGGAACACAAAATTCCTTCTTTATTATTTGTTGGATGTGTCGCTTCTTTTCTTTGTAATGAACTTGTGTGGAATTCTCCTTTTATAGAAGAATTTTTTGCGTATGCTAAAATACTAGGTTTTTTTTCGTATTTCCTTTTGTTGAGGTTTTGCGTCAAAGAAAGTGCTGCAGAACTTTTTTTAATTGTATTCGCTGTTATATATTTCTTTTGCTGGGTTATTGGTATTGTTTCTATTCCCGACTTGGTCTTTGGTGCTGATAGAGATAGTTGGCTGACAAATACAGATCGTGGATTCTATAGGCTCTTCATTCCTAATAAGGAACATTTTACTATTTTGTTATTCTTTTTCCTAGGAAAATTTTTTAATAACAAAAAAAGCATTTTCCTTATTTTGAGTATGCTGTCATTTGTCGTTATCGTTCTCCATGTTGGTCGACAATGGATCTTTTGGGCTGCATTTTTTGTGGCGCTTATGATAGGCTTCGGAAATAATTGGAAAAAATGGAAGATCTTATTAATATTAGTAATAGTATCTGTTGCATGTTATGCGTTCTTTGAAGCCAATCCGCAGTTTGGAGCGATGGTTGATGTAACGCAAAAACAAATGGATAATGCCAATGATGATATTCGAATGCAAGCGATAGATCATTATTTATGGGAATATCCTCATAATTTACCTACTATGATATGGGGGAATGGACCTGCAACAAGTGGTACTGAATTGCGAACGGTGGCAAATGTCGCTTTTAACCGAGGATTTTATAAAGAAGATATTGGGTTTGTTGCTATGTATGTCGATTATGGTTTATGGATGGTCTTTTTGATGATTGCTTTAGCACTGCGTGTTGTTAGAATAAAAGTTGAGCCGAAGTATGTTTACTTGAAGTTTTATATTTTTACGATATATGGAATGTATTTGTTTGCGCATTCTTTAACTACAAATATTTTTTATGTAATGATTGCTTATTTTATTTTAGAAAAATCAGCCTTGAATTTGAGGGGGAGAAATGAATACTAAATTTGTCTATGTCCTTGCTAGTTCTGACAAGGATGTTTATTTAGAACAAACTTTGATATCGTTATATTCGCTGAAAAAATATAATGAGTGGGCGAATGTTGTTTTGATTGTTGATAAAGAAACGAATCGCAGCCTTGAAGGAACAAGAGCTGGAATAAAAAAATATGTAAATCAAATCGTGACTGTTGATACACCGATATCATTTGACAATCAAAGAAAATCTCGTTATATTAAAACTAGTGTAAGGAATGTAATTGATGGCGATTTTTTATTTATTGATTCTGATACAGTGATTGCTCGGGATTTGTCAGACGTTGATGAAATTCCATATGATATTGCGGCTGTCGCGGATAAACATGTACTTGTGAAAGATCATCCTACCAAGGATATTATAAAAAAACAAATTGGATTAACTGGTTTGGAATTTGATGAAAATTTGCCGTATATAAATAGCGGCGTTGTATTTGTTCGAGATAATGCGTTTACACGAAAATTTTATGCGATATGGCATAAAAAATGGCTCGAAATAGAGAAAAAAGGTCAAACGTTGGATCAGCCACCTTTGGCTTGGACTGATAACGAATTGTCTCATCCAGTTAAATTTTTGGATGACTCATGGAATTGTCAGATAATGGACAATGGCCTCCGGTTTTTATTAGGGGCGCGGATTATTCATTATTTTGCTTCGTCAAAAAATAGTGATGGCCAAGCACCGTATGCTGTTTATGACAAGCGTATTTATAATGCAATAAAGAAAAATGGAGATGTTACGCCGGACGTGGAAAGGATGGTTGAAAATCCGTATTCGTGTTTTATTCCTGTTTGTCGTATTATTGCGGGGGATGACATGAAAATATTGGACTGCGAGTGGTATAGAATTGTTTATAAGCAATATCCAAAATTTTTTAAGATTACAGAACGATTGTCTGTTTTTGTGATGAAAGTTTTGAGAAAATTAAAAGTTGCGAAATTTTTTATGAAAGTTGGGTGAAATGGAAAAAAAATTATTATTTGATTTACAGGTTACTCAACCTCAGAGAAAAGCCAGATTTCATGGAGCCGGCAAGTATGGAATTGCTATTTTTAAAAGACTAATGCAAATGGCTCCCGATAAGCTTGCTGTGTATTATGACGAAAATGCTTATCTTGATGAAGATGCTGTAGAACTCATAAAGAAGAATAATAATACTATTTACAAGAGTGGAAAAATCTCAGTTTTTGATGCTGCTAGAAGGGAAGGTGGCGTTTTGTATGTGCCAATGATCGGTGCTCATATATACCCATATCCTCCAAAGGACATTCAGTTCATAACAACTCAGCATGATTTAAGGCATTTTATCTTGAAAAGAGATTTATACTATCCAGTAATGGATGATCGTAAATTTGCTTTTTTACGTTTCTTTGCTTACAAGGTGAAAGATGCATTATTGGGCTATTATCAAAGAAAAAAAATTTTTTCTAGAATTGAAAATTTTTTGAATCGTGATAATGTGCACTTTGTTACTGTTTCGGAGTATTCAAAAAAGTGTTTCCTGAAAAATTGTCCAAACATTCAGAGTGGAAAGGTGAAAGTATGTTGGGCTCCATCTACAATAGATACAGCGCTGAACATAGATGAGTTAAAAAATGAGTATGGGAAATATTGGCTTTTGGTTGGGGTTAATAGATATGAAAAAAATGGTGCTAGGGCTATTAAAACATTTGATAAAATTTTTTCAGAATATCCAGAGATTTCTGGTCGAGTGATTGTAACTGGATTGGCTCGCTGGAATCAAATTCGGATGAATGTAAAAAATAAGAATAGGTTTTCTTTGTTGGGGTATGTTGATGAGCGTAAATTAAAGGCGCTATATCATTTTGCGTATGCTTTTGTTTATCCCACGCTAAGCGAAGGTTTTGGGTATCCGCCTGTTGAAGCGATGCATGAAGGGTGCCCGGTAATTACATCTGCTGTAGCATCTGTTCCTGAAGTGTGTGGTCAGTCTGTTATTTACTTTAATCCGTATTCGATAAATGACATGAAAAAAAAGATTCTGATGATGGAAAATGCTATGGTTCGACAAGAGTATGCGAAAAAATCAAAAATGCAGTATAACACTATTCGTTCTAGACAAGATGATGATTTGACCCTTTTCTGTAATTACATTCTTGCTTTTTTGGAGTAATTTTACATCTATGAAAAAAATTAATTTGGTCGTTTTTAATGAGCCCTATTGGGACAAAGGCCTGATTTATTCTCAAAACATCTTGCCTTTAGTGAGGTTGTCTCGTGCGAGATCCTGTAAAATAACAGTTCTTTCTTTTACCTCTATTTTCAAATTTTTTGAAAATAGGAACGAACGAAAAAAAGCAAAGAAAGAACTGGGCCAATTAGGTGTTGATGTTGTTGATTTTCCGGTGCTTTTTTATCCGACACGATACATGCATCTTCAGTGGTACTTGATTCCGTATTACTTTTTTAATGTGTTTTTGTATCTATTCTATTTAAGTGCACGAGATTGTATTTCTAAGGAAAAACCGATTTACAACATCCGTTCATACGAGGCTGCATTAGGTTTTTTGAAAATTTATCCGTATAAAAATAATTTGGTGTTTGATCCAAGAACGGATTGGATTAAAGAAAAGATAAATATTGGATTGTTTAAAAAAAATGGATTGACGGTCAGGTATTGGAATAGAAGGGAAAAGGAAATCTTGCTGTTTTTTAAAAAAACGATTTTTATTTCTGATTTATTTAAAGAAGAATTGTTGAAGAAACATTTCATTGACGATAACTCTGAAAAGTATAGAATAGTATATAATCCTATAAATTATAGTTTGTTTGAAAACTGCAAAAAAAAGAAAGAGAATAATTTTCTTTATACGGGAAGTTTGGGACATTGGAATAATTTAGATGTATATATGGATTTTTTTGCGTCAATACTTCCGTATACTCCAGATTCAAAGCTGATTGTTTGCACGAATACGCCGTCGAGGAAAATAATGCCTATATATAATTCCCCCAAATACGATTCGGTTCGCTCTAATGTGGAATTGTATTTTAATGTGCCAATGGATAGGCTTCCTGATTATTATGCTCGTTGCAGGTATGGTTTGCAACTGATGAGAAAGCGAGATTCTCGTGTGGGCGTTAAATTCATTGAATATGTTGCTGCAGGTGTAACACCTATAGTCAATTCTAATGTGGAAGGTGCATGTTTTCTTGCGCGCAAATATAAATTGGGAATTGTTGTTGATAATGATGATGTTGATTATGCGAAAATTTATGAGTCGTTGCACGAAGATTTAATAGATGAAAAAAGTGAATTGTATAAACAGTTTAGGAACTTGACAGATCTGAATTCGATTGAAAAAGTGATTGAACCAATTTTTTTCTAGATAGGTAATGATGAAAGTCGCTTTTTATCTAACAAATAGGAATATTGCGGATAAAGATTGTCGTAATGTTCTTGATGGGAACCCTGGAATTGGGGGAACCTATTATGCAATGCTATTGCTTGCACAATTAATATCATTGCGTCCAGAAACTGATGTTGAATTGGTTGTTTTTGCGGAATCTTTGGGAAAGCTGCCTGCGGGTGTACCTTGCGAACAAACAGAAAATTTACAGGAATTGTCAAAAAAAATTGAAACGAAAAAAATAGATATTTTGGTTGTAAATAAGATTGGAAAAAACACCTTAGATAAAAGTTTTTTTCATGCAATAAGAAATAATAATGTAAAAGTTGTAATTTGGGCGCATTGCTTTATTTCTTATCCTGATCTCGTTCGCTATGCGAAAAATAAAAAGATTTTTCGAATTGTTGCGGTTGGTAAAGAGCAATTGATGACTTTTTGTGACCATTCTGCATTTAAAAAATCTACTTACATATACAACATTTGTAATTATCCGATTGTAAAATCTGTGCCATTTAGAGAACGGAGTAACAATGTCGTTTATATTGGCAGTATCGTCTCCCTTAAGGGACTCCATTTGTTAACTAAAGCGTGGCCAATGATTTTAAAAGAGTTTCCGGATGCGAATCTTTTTGTAATTGGAAGTGGCAAGTTGTATAATAAAAATGCAAAATTGGGTAAGTATGGAATTGCTGAATATTTTTATGAAAAAAAATTGTTGAAACCAATTCTCGATGCGAAAGGATCTATTATCCCATCAGTGCACTTTTGTGGGATAATGGGAAGGGAAAAGTATGATATATTGAAAACAGCCAAGGTGGGAGTCCCAAATCCTAGTGGGTTGACAGAAACATTTGGATTTACTGCTATTGAAATGCAATTGGCTGGTTGCTCTGTAACCACAATAAAATGTCCTGGATACTTGGATACAATATATGATAAAAAAGCTCTTTATTCTGATCCGTCTCAATTGGCAGATTTTGTAATCGCTCGTTTAAAACAAAAAAAATATGATGCAGATTCTGCTATTCAATTTGTTGAATCTGAATTTTCGGCAGAAAAGATTCTTCCGCAGTGGTATGCTCTTTTTAGAGAAGTTTACGAAGGAAAATCTTGCGAAACCAAAATATATAACACATTGCTTGAATCTAGTATAAGGAAAATAAAGAATAGAAAACTTCAACTTTTTTGTTCGTTTTTGCCATCACTGATGTTTTATGAGTGGATTTTTGGAAATATATTTTATTTTTTCTCTAGAATGGTGCACATTTATGATACGATTCATAAAATAATAAGACGATATATCTGGACTTGAAAAACATTTTGACAGAGTTGTTCAATTCTTAATTATGTCTTTGTATGACATGCTTGACAAGATATTTGAACGAAAATAGGAGAACAACACCATGGGAAAGTTCAATTTCATCAAAACATCTATCGAGGGCGTGACGATTATCGAGCCGACCGTTTACGGCGATGCTCGCGGTTACTTCATGGAAACCTACAACAAGGGCGAATTCGATGCCGCTAGCTTGAACATGGTCTTCGTGCAGGACAACGAATCCCGCAGCAAGAAGGGTGTGCTCCGCGGCCTGCACTTCCAGAAGAAGAATCCGCAGGGAAAGCTCGTGCGCGTCATCGAGGGCGAAGTTTTTGACGTGGCGGTGGATCTGCGCAGGGGAAGCCCGACTTTTGGTAAGTGGGAGGGCGTCACGCTCTCTGCCGAGAACAAGAAGCAGTTCTACATTCCCGAAGGCTTTGCGCATGGTTTCGTGGTGCTCAGCGAAACGGCGACTTTCGTGTACAAGTGCACCCGCCTTTATGACCCGAAGGACGAAGGCGGTTTGATGTGGAACGACCCCGCGATTGGCATCAAGTGGCCGGTGGGCAACGGCTTCGAACTGCTCCTTTCCGAGAAAGACACAAAGAACCCTGCCCTTAAGGATTTGGGCTTCGCATTTGAACTGTAAGGAGTTTCTATGAAGAATATCGTCATTACCGGCGGCGCTGGCTTTATCGGAAGCCACGTGGTTCGCCTGTTCGTGAACAAGTACCCGGAATACAAGATTATCAACCTCGATAAGCTTACCTATGCGGGCAACCTCGCGAACCTCAAGGATATCGAGAACAAGCCGAACTACAAGTTCGTGAAGATGGACATCTGCGACTTTGACGCGTTCTACAAACTCATGCAGGACGAGCATGTCGACGGCATCATCCACCTGGCGGCAGAAAGCCACGTGGACCGTTCCATCAAGGATCCGTTCACCTTTGCAAAGACAAACGTGATGGGGACTCTCGCGCTTCTCCAGGCTGCCAAGCTCTACTGGGAATCCTTGCCCGAAAAGTACGAGGGCAAGCGCTTCTACCACATCTCTACCGATGAAGTCTATGGCGCCCTCAAGATGAACCACCCGGAAGGCATCACGCCTCCGTTTACCACGACGGCCTCGAGCTCTGAGCACCATTTGGCCTACGGCGACGACTTCTTCTACGAGACCACGAAGTACACGCCACATAGCCCGTATTCTGCGTCGAAGGCCGGCTCCGACCATTTTGTGCGCGCGTTCCACGACACCTACGGCATGCCGACGATTGTCACGAACTGCTCTAACAACTACGGTCCGTACCAGTTCCCCGAAAAGCTGATCCCGCTGTTCATCAACAACATCTGCCACAAAAAGCCGCTTCCGGTTTACGGCAAGGGCGAGAATGTGCGTGACTGGCTCTTCGTGGAAGACCATGCCCGCGCTATCGACGTGATTTTCCATAACGGCAAGATCGCCGAAACCTACAACATCGGCGGCTTCAACGAGTGGAAGAACATCGACATCATCAAGGTCGTCATCAAGACTGTTGACAGGCTCCTTGGCCGCGCCGAAGGCGAGAACATGAACCTGATTACCTACGTCACCGACCGTCTGGGTCATGACGCGCGTTACGCGATTGACTCCACCAAGCTCCAGAAGGAACTTGGCTGGGAGCCAAGCCTGCAGTTCGAGGAAGGCATCGAGAAGACGGTGCGCTGGTACCTCGACAACCAGGAATGGCTCGACAACATCACGAGCGGTGATTACGAAAAGTATTACGAAAAAATGTATGGGAACCGTTAAATGAAGATTCTGGTGACAGGTGCAGCGGGCTTTATCGCCTCGAAAATCATGGCGATGCTTTCGGCCCGCGGGGACGAGGTTGTCGGGCTCGACAACATCAACGACTATTACGATGTGCGCCTCAAGTACGGGCGCCTGTGGGAAAACGGCTTCCGTTCTGCGAACGGAGGCGTGCTTGCCGAAATCCCCTTCGGGCAGATGCTCGCAAGTTCGACGCTCGCAGGTGCGCGCTTCGTGCGCATGGACCTCGCCGACAAGGAATCTATCGACAAACTCTTTGCCGAGGAAAAATTCGACAAGGTGGTGAACCTTGCTGCCCAGGCGGGCGTGCGCTACTCCATCACGAACCCGTATGCCTACATGCAGAGCAACATGGTCGGGTTCCTGAACATTCTCGAGGCATGCCGTCACAACCAGGTAAAGCACCTGCTCTATGCTTCTTCCAGTTCTGTTTATGGCCTGAACAGCAAGGTCCCGTACAGCGAAGACGACAAGGTCGACAATCCGGTTAGTTTGTATGCGGCGAGCAAGAAGAGCAACGAACTGATGGCGCATTCCTACGCGAAGCTTTACGGCATCCCGATGACGGGACTGCGCTACTTTACGGTTTACGGCCCGTGGGGCCGCCCCGACATGAGCCCGATGCTCTTTGCCCGCGCTATCTCGAAGGGCGAGCCTATCAAGGTGTTCAATAACGGCGACATGATTCGCGACTTCACCTACATCGACGACATCGCGGAAGGCAGCGTGCATGCGCTCGACCACATGCCTGTCGCTGCGGAATGCCCGAATGGCGTGCCCTACAAGGTGTACAACATCGGCTGCAGCCACCCGGTGAAACTGATGGACTTTATCGCCGAAATCGAGAACGCCTACGGCGAGCCCGCAAAGAAGGAATTCTTGCCGATGCAGCCGGGCGACGTTTACCAGACGAACGCCGACACCGCGAAACTCGAGGCCGAATGCGGCTACAAGCCCCACTGGAGCCTGCACGACGGCATCGCCGAGTTCATGAAGTGGTACAAGAGCGACAAGAACCCGCTGCGATAGTTTTATTTAATGTGAAAATCTGATAACCTGGCTCTTTTCGACGATTTCGGGCAGGGCGTCGATGGCGTCCACCGCCTTCGAGGCCTTGCAGTCCTGCGTCTTTTCGGTAATGACCACGATAGAGACCTTGCCCGGGTCCTTCACGTTCTTCTGGATAATCGTCTCGATGGAGATGTTATTTTCGGCCAAGACGCTCGTAATCTTCGCGAGCACGCCGCAGGCGTCACGGGACGTGAAGCGCAGGTAGTAGCGGGCGCTCGTCTCGGAGATAGGCACGAGAGTTGCCGAATTGTCAACGTTGAACCAGCCCATCGGGAGGGCCTTGCGGGAACCCTGATCCACGGAGCGGGCCAGGGAAACGAGGTCGGCTACGACGGCGGATGCGGTCGGGAGGCGGCCAGCACCGGCGCCAGTCTGGACCGTTTCGCCCAGGTTGTCGCACTTGAGGTAAACCGCGTTGATTACGCCGTTCACGTTCGAAAGCAGGTTCTCGTTAGAGACAAAGCA